>JAITTA010000103.1 GCA_031287395.1 Dysgonamonadaceae bacterium
AAAGGCATCCGGCCTGTTTTCTGGGTATTGACGATTTTTCTTTTCCCGTCGAGCATACTTGCAGCCCAGGCGATTTCCCTGCTTTTCGGATACAGCCTGTCTCAATTCAGGATTGTAGAGCATCTCTCTTTTACGGCCGGCATTTTTCCCGCGTGGTTTTTACTGATATTAGCGCCCATTCTGGAAGAATTTGGCTGGCACACCTACGGGATACACTGTTTAAGAAACCGCTTTAACCTTCTGGTTACCTCTCTTATTTTTGCTATTGTCTGGGGAATCTGGCATATACCCTTATCTTTTGTGAAAGGCTATTATCAGAACGTTCTTGCGGAAACAGGCGTGATTTATTCCGTCAATTTTCTGGCAAGCCTTATCCCTTATGTGATTATAGGCAACTGGCTGTATTACAGGACTAACAGAAATATGCTGCTGGTGGTACTGTTTCATTTGCTGGCAGGATATTCCAATGAAATATTCCAAACACATCCCGATAGTAAAATTATACAAACGGTATTGCTGTTGATATTTTCGACAGTCTTAGTATGGAAGGAAAAAGCATTTTTCTTTGACAAATCACATGGAAAAATATTCAATTAAACTATAAAAGAAGTAATATGGAATATATTGTAATTGAAGCGCATGAAACGGAATTTCCCGATCCGTTGCTGGTGAAACGTAACGAAAAAGTAGTCGTTCAAGGCGAATCGGAACATTGGAAAGGCTGGATTTACTGTATAAAAACGGACAACTCTAATGAAGGATATGTCCCGGAACAAATAATAAAATACGAGGATAATTACGGAATCATAACGGAAGATTATTCTGCAAAGGAACTGAATGTCAGAGAGGGAGATATTCTTGAAGGAATAAAAGAACTCAATGGATGGATGTGGTCGGAAAATAAAAAGACCCATGAAATGGGCTGGATACCTGTAAAAAACATCAAATTAGGCTTCTGTGAGATTATGAAGCTTTCGTAAATAATAATTAACAAAAACAATACAAGTAATGAAAATTAGTATGACGCAAATAAGACCTGTAAAAGGCAACATTGAACAAAGCACAACTTCCATTATAATGAATTTATTTATTTGCATTATTATGCTGTCCGTATTTTTACTGACAAGTTGTAACACTGCTAAAAATAACACAGAAATGAAAAACATTTCCTTAATATTCTCCGGTATTGAGTTTACCAAAGCTATCAATGGTGCGGAGAATCATTATAGGGTCAATGATAGCCTTTTGGTTGTTGACGGTATCGGAGGTTCCAATTATTTTATCTCGCCGGACGGTATGCGTACCGAGGCCACCGCTCCTATACTTCTGAAAGAGATAGATAACAGCAGGCCTTTCACTTTTACTACCTGTGTAGAGAGTAAAATAGAAAAAATATACGATGCCGGAACAATATATATTTATATTGATAACGAGCATTGGCTGAAATTTGCATTTGAACGCGACGAAAAACTTCGATGCCGTGTTGTAACCGTTAAAACAGATGGTTCTTCAGATGATAATAATCACGATATTATCGGGCAGGATTACGTGTACATGCGCATTGCATCGAACGGAAAACAAATAGGTTATTACTATTCGACAAACGGAGTCGATTGGAATCTTGCCCGGATATACAAAAATAATTATCCGCAAAAAATATGGTTGGGACTCAGTTCGCAATCTCCCAAACCGGGTAATAATCCTGCTTTTTTCGGTAAAATGAGTTTGACTGACAGCTATATTTCCAATCACAGGTTAGGAGAATAACCGTGTAAATTTCCTGTAAAGCATTGAAAAATGAATAAATCAAGTTCGCACCATTGGAAAAGCCGTGAAGGATAATCGCCCTTACCTTTGCGCTCAAGATAACATTCAGGAAAAAAATGGAACAACGGCTATCGACAAAAGAAGATTATCAAAAACGGGTAAACATCGTTATTGAGTACATAAACAATCATCTTGATAAGGATATTGACCTTGAAAAACTTGCTGAAATATCCAGTTTCTCAAAATGGCATTTCCAGCGCATGATGAAAGCGTATTTGGGCGAACCGGTTGGTGTGTATATCATGCGGGTGCGGGTGGAAACTGCTGCGAAACTGTTGCGTTATACGGAAATTCCTGTCAGTGATATTGCTTACCGGGTCGGATATGATGTACCTTCTTCGTTGTCGAAAACGTTCCGGTTGTTCTACAATATTTCCCCGAATGAGTATCGTAACAATAAAAATTATACAATCATGAAATCATTGCAAGTAAATGAAAATTTGAATTTGAAAGCGCCCAAAATGCTGGCCTTAGAGCCGAAACAGGCAATCTATCTTAAACTGACGGGAGATTATCAAACACTGGATTTTTGCGGCGCATGGGCTAAACTGTGGCAATACGTGAAAGAAAACAAACTTTTCTCTGCCGGTATTGAGCATATTGGTATCTATCACGACGACCCGAAAGTAACGGAAGCCAACAAATTGCGTACCGACGTCTGTTTAGTTTTGCCCAAAAAGGTTGAACCGAAAGGTGAAATCGGCGTAAAGACGATTGAAGGAGGTAAATATGCAATGTTCCTTTATCAAGGCTCTTACGAACATCTTGGCGCCGTTTATGACGCCATCTATGCCAAATGGTTGCCGGAAAGCGGTGAGCAACTGCGCAACTATCATTGCTTTGAGAAATACATAAACAATCCCGATA
>JAITTA010000169.1 GCA_031287395.1 Dysgonamonadaceae bacterium
ATTCATTACCGGTTCTACAAGTGGGATCGGGGAAGCTTGTGCTCATCAATTTGCAGCCAATGGGGCTAAATTAATTCTCAACGGAAGAAATCCTGAGAAATTAAAGGAAATAAAATGCAGGCTGGAAGAGTGTTACGGGGTGAAGGTTTTCCTCTCCGTTTTTGACGTTAGGGATAGAGTTGCCGTTAAACAGGCAATTGATTCATTCCCTGAAGAATGGCAGGCGATCGATGTTTTGATAAATAATGCCGGCCTGGTTATCGGGGTGGAAAAAGAATTTGAGGGAAGCCTCGATGAATGGGATGTTGTAATTGATACCAACATAAAAGGATTACTTGCCGTAACCCGTATGGTTGTTCCCGGAATGGTAAAGCGGAAGACAGGACATATTATCAATATCGGTTCTATTGCCGGCGATGCCGCTTATCCCGGAGGAAGCGTTTATTGTGCAACCAAAGCCGCCGTTAAATTCCTGAGCGATGGTCTCCGCATCGATTTGGTCGATACTCCGTTGAGGGTGACAAATATCAAACCGGGCCTGGTAGAAACGAATTTCAGTATTACCCGTTATCGTGGCGATAAGAACAAGGCAGATGCCGTTTACAAAGGAATTCGTCCATTGACGGGTAAAGATATTGCCGAAACCGTTTATTATGCGGCAAGTGCTCCCGAACACATTCAGATTGCCGAAATACTGATCATGCCTTCCAATCAGGCTACCGGAACAATTGTCCACAGGGGATGATTTTTTTGTTTCATACAGATTCCACAAATGATAGGGGAGTTTCCTTTTAAAATCATTCTGACTTCCATGTTTTTAATCTGAATCTATGAAGTTTGTGTGAAACAAAAAAGTTAAATATATTTAAATTTAAAAAATGTCTAAAAAAATAGTCGTAACTTTGTTTCAAATACCGTTTTGTAATTGGACAACGCTGAATGTTATTCTGTATTTCATAATTTTTAATTCGTAATTATATATGTTGCAACTGACAAAAGCTGAAGAGCAGGTGATGCAGATCCTCTGGGAACTGGAAAGAGGAACTGTGCAAAAAGTCCGTGAGAAATTTGAAAATCCCAAACCGGCTCGCACCACGATTGCTACTGTTTTGAGTATTTTAGAGAATAAAGGTTTCGTAACACACGAGGTCAATGGTCGTGCAAATGTGTATTCTCCCTTGATTGCAAAGGAATCCTATTCAAAAACCCAGTTGTTTGGAATTATGAAAAACTATTTTGATGATTCATTCGCTTCGATGGCCTCATTTTTCGCAAAAGAAACTAATTTGTCGATGGAAGAATTGGATAAATTGATTGAAAGTACAAGAGACGAATTGAGAAAAGAGATGGGACAAAAATAAGTTTTTATCATCATATGAAAGAGATTATTTTTTACTTTTTAAAGTCAGGTCTTTGGATCTTTGTTTTCTGGACGATTTATTGGATTTTTCTCCGGAAAGAGACATTTTATAAATTCAATCGTTTTTTTCTGCTTTTCGGATTGGTGTTTTCGTTTGTATTGCCATTTTGTATTTACAGGTAAACGGTAAAGTTAGAAATGATTCCGTTTGCCGTTTCCGAAACGGAGACCATTGCGACCAATCCCGCCGATTCCCAATGGTTTGTTTCTCCATGGGTAATTTTACTTATTTTGCATTTTATCGGAGCTTTATTTTTATTATTCAGACATTTACGTGGAGTCTGGAAACTGAATTGTTTGATTGTAAAAAATGGCTTTTATCTGGAAAATGGTACGAAAATAGTTTCTACCTCCGATGCCCGGACTACATTTTCAGTTCTCAATTATATATTTATCGATTCTTCATTGATGACTTCCAAGGTAGAACGGAAGATGATTTACGAGCATGAAAAAGCACATGTCGATCAACGCCATTGGATCGATTTGATGATTGTCCATTTTGTTTGCATTCTCCAGTGGTTCAATCCTTTTGTCTGGCTTTATTTGAATTCGATTAAACAAAATCATGAGTTTATGGCAGATCAGGCTGTATTGAGAAAGGGAAATTCTCCTGCTGTTTATCGCGCTGCTTTGATCAATTATACATTGAAAACGCCGGTTTTTGCTTTCGGTAATGCTTTTGCTCAATACAATAAATTTAAAAGGATCGATATGATGAAAAAAAATGATTCCAACCCTATAAAAAAATGTTTTATCCTGTTACTGCTTCCGGTTTTAGTCGTTTGCCTATGGATTTTTGCAGAACCACAATATGTTTTTGCGGAAAATACAACTAAGTCTGAGTTGGTTCAATTGGATTTTTTATTTGATTTTGATGCGGTGAACGATACGCTTAAAACTGCCGGAAAGGTGGTAGCCGTTGATTATAAAAATCACCAAAATGATACTTTGAAAATTATAAAAAACAAGATTTCGGATAGTGAGATTTTGGATATTGATGTAGTCCTTAGAAGATCTGGAAAAGTTATGCAAGATACACTTGCGATACCTTCTACTAAAATCAATCATAAAAGAATTCCACTTTACATCGTTGACGGAGAGGAGATGAAAACCGGAATTGAGGACTTACCTTCCGGCGAAATAGAATCGGTATCTGTTTTGAAAAATGAATCGGCGCAGCGGATGTATGGAGAAAAAGGCAAGAATGGTGTTATTGTGGTAGCAACTAAAAGGAATGGGTCTTCAAATAACAATCATTTTTTTCTCTGTGAATCCAACAAATCAAAAGATTTCTTTTTAGTATCGGATACTTTAGTCTCCATGTCAAAGCCGGTAAATTCAAATTCCATGATATCTGTTCGTACTGGTCATAATCAGGATGTATTGATACTCGTGGACGGAAAGGTCTGTACCGGGATAGATCCTAATCCTGAAGATATAGAGTCTATAAGTGTGCTGAAGAATGCGAGCGCTACATCCGTTTATGGTGAAAAAGGTAAAAACGGAGTTATATTGATAACAACGAAAAAGTCAAAACAATAAACAGAAGGGGTGTACTGTGTATTCCTTTCCGTGTTAATTTTTTAAAATATCCTTGTTCAAGTAATGTATTAATCTTATATTTGTTGGTTGAGATAAAACAAATTAAAGATAAATGTATTATGCTGTTTAACCGATTCTTTTTAGTGCTTATGATGGCGTTTTCGGGTAGCTTAACCATTCATTCGGTTGCCCAGAATCAATCCCGGGAAATCCCGGTAACTTCGTTTTATAAATCTTCCTGGGAGGAAGTAAACCGGGCTGAACAGGCTTCACTGCCTCAAACGGCTACAGAGAAAATAGATACCATATATCAACGGGCTTTGGCTGAAAAAAACAGTCATGAATTAATCAAGTCACTGATATATAAAATGAAATATACCCTGGCGACTGATAAAGACCGGTTTTCCCAACTGCTTTCCGAAATAGAACAATATACCGAGAATGATAAAGATGCAGTAGAGCGGAGTGTCCTCTATTCGATTCTGTCACAACTGTATATGAAATATTATTCTTCCCGTTCGTATGAAATCAATGAGCGGACTGCCGTTACCGGAATTATTCCGGAAGATATACGGGAATGGACCGGAAATATTTTCTTCCGGAAAATCTCCGGATATGTGGCTTCATCTCTGGCTGCCCGGAAAGAGTTACAATCGGTCGATATTCTGAAATATGAAAATATTCTGGTTACAGGTAAATCTTCACGTGATTTCCGGCCTACGGTTTATGATTTTCTTGCTAATCAAGGGATTATTTTGTTGAGTCAATCATTATTCACTGCAGAGAAATTCTTTTATCAAAGCAAATTTTCCGATGACAAATACCTGTCTCCGGTTATGGATTTTGTCAGGACGCCCATTCCGGCCGATCCGACCGATTTTTCTTTACAGATTCTAAAAATCTATCAGGATTTATTGTCATT
>JAITTA010000220.1 GCA_031287395.1 Dysgonamonadaceae bacterium
CGAATTTTTCACTCCTGTCGATGCTTTCCTGTTGAAGATGTTCGCCTCTATCGGTTACCGTTTTCCGTGGATTGCCATGCCTATTTTCAAAAAACGCTTACGTGAAGACACCAATAAAGTCATTATCAACGAAGAACAACCGGTCTTGAAAGGACACCTGGAATCGCGTAAGAAAGAGAAAATCGGGCAGAATGTCAATCTGTTGGGAGAAGTGGTGCTGGGAGATGCTGAGGCTGATAAACGGTATTATCATTACCTGGAAGCGCTCGAAGACCCCAATATTAATTATATTTCAATCAAGGTTTCAGGAATTTACGCTCAATTGTACCCTCTGAATTATGAACAGAGTAAGATTGAATTGAGTAAACGCCTGATAACGATTTACCGGAAAGCAATCGATTTCCCCTATATCGATGAAAACGGGGTTTCACATCCGAAGTTTGTGAATCTGGATATGGAAGAGTACAAAGATACCGAACTGACTCTGGAACTTTTCATCGAAACCCTGAGTTTACCCCAGTTCAAAAACTATACTGCCGGGATTGTGATACAGGCTTATCTCCCCGATGCATCGAATTTCCAGACCAAGTTGCTGGAATTCGCACACAAACGGGCAGAAGAAGGAGGGGCTCCCATTAAAATGCGATTGGTGAAAGGCGCCAATCTGCAAATGGAGACCGTCGTTTCTTCTCTTCGCGGATGGGAAAATCCGGTATTACCTACCAAAGTGGAAGTGGATGCCAATTACCTCCATATCCTTGACCGGGCGTTGTTGCCTGAAAATGCCAAAGTGATTCATGTTGGCGTTGCTTCTCATAACTTTTTCTCCATTGCTTATGCTTATTTGTTGAGCGAGGCCAACGGAGTAACCGGTTGCGTCACTTTTGAAATGCTGGAAGGAATGGCTAACCACCTGCCCCGGGTGATGCGGAAACTGAATAAACAAATCATCCTTTACACCCCGGTTGTGAAGAACGAGCATTTCCTGAATGCAGTCTCCTACCTGGTGCGCCGGTTGGATGAAAATACGGGAAAAGATAATTTCCTCAGTTATTCGTTTAATCTGAAACCGGATTCCGAGCATTGGCATTTTCTGTACGAGCAGTTTAAACAAGCTTATGAATTAAAGGATCGGGTACAAACGGTACCTTTCCGTAAACAGGACCGGAATATTCTTCCTGAGCCGGAGAAGAATATAGCTGTTTTTCACAATGAACCGGATACAAACTTCGATCTGTCTCCGAACCGCGAATGGGCCGGTAAAATCCGTGATAAGTGGATGAAGAAAGATTCGGATACTCCGTATTTTATCCCGTTACAGGTTGGAAATGAGACCGTTGTAACGGAAAAGAGAAAAAAATATTTTGATCGTAGCCAGGGAGATGATATCTGTATTTGTGAAGCCGGCCTGGCTGGTATCGAAGAAGTGAAAAAAATGATGCAAAATGCGGAAGAAGCTACGGAATGGCGTAACAAATCGATGGACGAACGGAATCAAATTCTGCATCAGGTGGCTCATAATCTGAGTACGCAACGGGGGGAACTGATCGGATGTATGTCGGCTATCACCGGAAAAACAATCATGGAAGGGGATGTGGAAGTCTCGGAAGCGATCGATTTCTGCCGTTTTTATCCTATTTCCATGAAAAAATTCCTGGAATTGGATACTGTTGAAATCAGTCCTAAGGGAATTATTATGGTGATTCCGCCGTGGAATTTCCCGTTAGCCATTCCTGTCGGTGGAGTTGCAGCGGCTTTGGCCGGGGGGAATTCCGTCATATTAAAGCCTGCTACTTCGGCTTATCCTGTTGCCTGGCATTTTGTGCAATGCTTCTGGGATGCCGGAGTTCCTAAGGATACTTTGCAAATTGTTTGTTGCGACGGACGGGAACCCCTCAATTATATGACGACCCATCCTTTGGTAAAACATGTCATCCTCACCGGAGGAACCGATACGGCTTTCCGGTTGCTGGAAAATAATCCGAAGTGCCCGTTGGCGGCTGAAACCGGAGGTAAAAATGCCATTATTCTCACCGGTAGCTGCGATCAGGATCATGCGATATTGAATGTGGTCGGTTCGGCATTCGGCAATGCGGGACAGAAGTGTTCGGCTTGTTCGCTCTTATTGGTCGATAAAGAAATCTACAATGATCCGGTATTCAAATCCAAATTGAAGGACGCCGTTACCAGTATGCAGACCGGAAGCGCCTGGAAGTTCAATAATATTATCGGACCGATGATCGATAATCATAACGATAAACTGATGCATGCCATCGAAAACCTGGAACCGGGAGAATCCTGGTTGGTAGCTCCGGAATTCCTGGATGAAAAGAAATACATCCTGAAACCGACGGTGAAATGGGGTGTAAAGCCGGGGAGTTATACTTTCAGAACCGAACTTTTTGCTCCGTTGCTGGCTGTGGTTTGCGTCAATGACTTGAAAGAGGCCATCGACCTGGTGAATAGCTCTGAATATGGCCTGACCTCAGGACTGCAAACCCTCGATGAGTCCGAACGGGAATTATGGAAAAAGACGATAGAAGCCGGTAACCTTTATATCAATCGTGGAATTACGGGGGCCATTGTAAACCGTCAGCCATTCGGTGGTATGAAGCGTTCGGCATTCGGAGGCGGAATCAAAGCCGGAGGACCTAATTACGTCTCTTGTTTTGTCGAAATCAAAGAAAAAGAAGTATCGGGAAATATTAAAAATGTTAATTCTCCTTATCTGAATTTCCTGGATAAAAATGATAAAGCCCGTTTCAGTATTGCGCTTGAAAGTTATGAACGTAATTGGAAAAACGAATTTTCGGTTGAAAGAGATGTTAACCACCTGGTCGGAGAAGAAAATATTTTCCGTTATCTTCCATTGAAAAATGGTGTGCTTAGAATACAGGAAGATGATAAATTGTGTGATATATTGATGATTCTTGCCGCTTCCGATATTGCAGGAACGCCAATGACAATCAGTGTCTCAGGTAAAGATTCCAAGGCAGATTTGTTGAAGAAAATCACTGCAGCTACCGGAAAAAATAAATTGATTGAACAGGATGAAACTCAATTCCTGGCTGAAATGGATGCTTATGAACGCGTAAGGGTTTGTTCTCCTGTCTTATCCGATGAGTTCTACAAACAGGCTGCAAAATTGGGAAAACATGTTGCAAACGCTCCGGCATTGATTGAAGGACGTCTGGAATTGTTACATTATCTGAAAGAGCAAAGCGTTTCTTATGAATATCATCGTTACGGAAGCATTACGGAAGAATAGATAAACTCCAAAGAGGGTGGCCCGGCGCACGAAATCAGGTATAGAGTTTACTCCAAAAATAGATGTTTAATATGAAGATTATTAATTTATTTCTTGTTTTATTTTTCATGCAATTAGCTATGACAGTGACAGCGAATCCGTTGTTGGGTACTTATAAAACGCCTCATCAGACGGCACCATTTGATAAAATCAAAGTTGCGGATTATGAACCCGCTTTTGAATCGGCAATGAAGACTCATCGTGCGGAAATCCAAAAGATAATCAATAATAAGGCGCAACCTACTTTCCAAAACACAATCGAGGCTCTGGAATATTCTGGAAAAACCTTAGGTAAGGTCAACAGTATATTTTTTAATTTGCTCAGTGCGGAGAGTAACGATGAAATGATGGCCATCTCACAACGCATACAACCGAAACTGACTGAACACAGTAACAATATCAATCTTAATGAGAAGCTTTTTCAACAGGTAAAAGCTGTTTATGAACAAAAGGATCAATTAGGATTGAATGTGGAACAAATGCGTCTGTTGCAGGATACTTACGATGGTTTTGTGAATCGTGGAGCGAATTTGAGTCCTCAGGATAAAGAAAAATACCGGGAATTATCTTCTAAATTAAGTCAATTGACTTTGATGTTCGGTCAGAATGTGTTGAAAGCGACCAATGCCTACGAGATGTTACTGACGGACGAAAAACAATTGGACGGTCTGCCTCAGGATCAAAAAGATGCTGCTGCTCAACGTGCTAAGAGTAAAGGAAAAACAGGTTGGTTGATTGATTTATCGGCTCCGAGTTATGTGGCATTTATGAAATATGCCAAAGACAGGGATTTGCGTAAAACTCTTTATCTGGCTTATAATACCCGTTGTACGAGTGGGGAGTTCAGCAATGCCGGTCATGTGATTGAAATAGCGAATACCCGTTTGGCAATAGCCAATCTGTTGGGCTATAAATCGTATGCCGATCAGGTATTGAAAAAACGGATGGCCGGTAATGCCGCCAACGTTTATGAATTGTTGAATGAGTTGTTGGCAGGTTTTAGTCCGGCTGCACTGCAGGAATACCGGGAAGTGCAGGGATTTGCTATCGGCAGGGAGAATAAAAATATCGAAGTGATGCCTTACGACTGGTCGTTTTATTCGGAAAAACTGAAAGATGCCGGCTTTGACCTGAATGATGAGATGGTGCGTCCCTATTTTGAACTGGAGAATGTAAAAAAAGGGGTATTCGGATTGGCAACTCAATTATACGGCATTACGTTTAAGAAGAATACGAAGATTCCGGTTTACAATGAGGAAGTCGAAGCATTTGAAGTATATAAGGAAAACGGGGAATTCCTCGCTGTTCTTTACACGGATTTCCATCCTCGCCCCGGAAAACGTCCGGGGGCCTGGATGACGGAGTATCAGGGGCAAGAGGTTAGTAAAGGTAAAAATGTGCGTCCGCACATATCCATCGTGATGAATTTTACGCGTCCGGCTGCCGATAAGCCGGCTTTGCTCACATTCGACGAGGTGGAGACCTTCCTGCATGAATTCGGACATGCCTTGCATGGAATGTTTGCGAACACGGTTTATCCGAGTTTGTCGGGAACAAGCGTTTATCGTGATTTTGTAGAATTGCCGTCCCAGATTATGGAAAATTTCCTGTTGGAAAAAGTCTATCTGGACGGGTTTGCCAAACATTATCAAACGGGAGAGCCTATTCCGGCCGGATTAGTGAAGAAAATGGTGGATGCTGCCAACTTTAATGCCGGTTATCTTTGCTTGCGCCAGTTGAGTTTCGGCTATTTGGATATGGCGTACCACACGATTACTAAACCGTTATCCGCGGGATTAACTACTTTTGAAAGGGAGGCTATCAAAGAAACGGCTGTATTACCCCCGGTTGAAAATGCCGTCATATCGACAGCTTTCAGCCATATTTTCTCCGGAGGATATGCTGCAGGGTACTACTCCTATAAGTGGGCCGAAGTACTGGATGCCGACGCTTACGCTTTATTTAAACAAAATGGTGTATTGAGCCAGGAAATTGCCCGTTTATTTTACGAAAATATATTGTCTAAGGGAGGAACGGAAGACCCGATGGAACTTTATGTCCGTTTTCGCGGACAAAAACCTTCTACGGAAGCATTGATGAAACGAAGCGGGATCAGGAAATGAGATATGATGCCTGATATGAAAAATTGTCAATAAAAAATTATTTTTTTCGTGCTTCCTGAGTTACACTCACCCCTCCGTAGTCATTCCCGTCTTCAATACATACTATTAATTTACGGGATTTTCCGCTATTGTTTTCGTTTAATTTTACATGAATCTTTTGACCTTCATGGATGACACGATACCAATCTCCATAAACGGTATCTCTAAAGTAATAAAAGTATTGTATAAGTTCCTTCCTATCACCATGACGGTTTTCATGAGGGATCTGTTCATTCCGGAAGTATGTTGTGTCATTGTCAATTATAATCCGTACTCCTTGAATTTCCATACCTTCGTTTGATTTACCGGTTTTAACGGACACTTCTCTTTTTTTTGCATCTAAAATGATATTATTTTTATTAAAGATAATCTCTCTTCCTCCTACAAGATTACCTTTCGGAAAATTATGAATATTTTTTTTACAATTACATAATAAAAAGACAAAAACCAAACAAAGGGAGTACAAAAATGTTTTAGTGGAAAATATATTCATTAATTACCAAAATTAGAAAAATCAGTTATATAAATTGCTTCAGGATTATATGTATAATCTTTTCCTTTTTTCGCAATATTGTATTTTACAAAGATATATTGTTTATTTTAAGATCAAATGAAATTGTTGATTTTTTAAAAATGGAGCGTCGTTTCATCAAGTTTTTTTAACTTTGCCTTATCAATATTTAAACAAAGATGGGAAAAAAGACATTGACATATACCGAAGCATATTCCAAGCTGGAAGCGATTCTGGCTTTATTGGAAGAAAACAAGTTAGACGTGGACGAATTAAGCGAGAAACTGAAGGAGGCGTCCGGATTGCTTCAAATCTGCAAGGATAAATTGTTTGTTGCCAATGAGGAAACAAAGAAAATTCTCGAAGACCTATGAATAAAAGTGTGGTCATCGTGGCCGGAGGGAAGGGAAGCCGGATGGGTACCGATATCCCCAAGCAATTTTTATCTTTGTGTGGCCGTCCGGTATTGATGCATACGATTGAAGCTTTCTACCGGTTTGATCTTCACATACAGGTAGTTCTTGTTTTGCCTTTGGATCAACAGGATTATTGGAAAGAACTGTGCGAGAAATACAGGTTCGATTTGCCGGTTGAAATTATCAGTGGAGGAGAAACTCGCTTCCATTCGGTCCGCAATGGACTTTCATTGGTACCTGAGGATGTAATGGTCGGTATTCATGATGGAGTCCGGCCGTTGGTGTCCGGTGAAGTACTTGCAGCCTGCTATGAGTCTGCCGAACGGAATCAAGGGGCATTTCCGGTAGTTCCTGTAATCGATTCTCTGAGGAGAATGACCCCGGAAGGAAGTGTGATGGTCGACCGTTCCGAATATTTTGCAGTGCAAACACCTCAGGTATTTCATTCGAATCTGATACAGAAAGCTTACCGGCAACCGTATTCGGACCGGTTTACAGACGATGTCTCCGTGTTGGAGTCGATAGGAGGAAAGGCTGTGGAAGTTCCGGGAAGCCCGGAGAATATCAAAATAACGAACATTTTGGATTTGGATTTGGCGGAGAGGTTGATTATGAAGAAAAATGGTTGAAATTCCGGTGCACGGTGCTGCTATAAAAGTAAAAAACATCCCATTCAGAACAAATCCAGTTCCAGTTGTACCTGTTTTCCTTCCGGCTTGTCTACCGCATTGCCGACTCCGAAGCCGATCAGCCGGACCGGTTGTCCGGACAAGTCTATCTGCTTCATTATTTCACGCGCGACGGTCCACATGGATTGGAATTCCGTTATTTTATGAAGTAAAGTTTTACTGCGTGTAATTATTTTGAAATCGGCATACTTGATTTTGATCGTGATGGTTTTACCGAAAAAGTTTTCTTCCTGCATCCGTTGAAAAACTTCCTTTGCCAGATGATAGAGTTCTACTGTCAGTAAAACCCGGTTGTCCCTATCCTGCAAAAAAGTAGTTTCATTGCTGATGGATTTGGTCATGCGGTTGGGTTCCACTTCGCGGTTGTCAATGCCACAGGCGTTCAGGTAAAGTTCGTGTCCCATCTTCCCAAAAAGCCTTACAAGTGAAGCCTCCGAATGCTGTTTCAAGTCGTAACCCGTAAAGATGCCATTGTCGTGCATCTTTTTTGCCGTTACCTTGCCCACGCCGAAGAACTGTTCGATTTTCAGGTTTTCCACAAATTTTTCCGCGTTCTCCGGTGGGATAACAAATTGTCCGTTGGGCTTGTTTTGGTCCGAAGCGATTTTTGCCAGGAATTTATTAACGGATACGCCGGCGGAAGCGGTCAGTCCGGTTGTCTCAAAAATCCGTTTGCGGATTTCTTTCGCTATCAGCGTAGCCGAAGGGTTGTTTTTGTGATTGACGGTTACATCCAGAAAGGCTTCATCCAACGACAGAGGTTCCACCAAATCCGTATATTCCAGAAAGATTTCGCGGATTTGCGCTGAAACTGAGTGATAAACATCGAACCGGGGCGGGACAAAAATCAATCCCGGGCACTTGTTTTTAGCAGTCAACGAAGGCATGGCGGAACGTACGCCATACTTTCTGGCTTCGTAGCTGGCGGTAGCAACAACGCCTCGAGCTTCACCATAACCCACGGCAATGGCTTTACCCCGGAGTTCGGGATGGTCGCGCTGTTCCACGGAAGCGTAGAAAGCGTCCATATCGATATGGATGATTTTCCGCATAGGCTATCCCTTATTACGGAACAAAATTAAGCATATTTCCCGATTTTCATTTTATTCACATTTAATATAATTGCTTATGAATGGATTATTAGACACCAGGTTGTTCACTTTATTTAAGCGAACTCTTCTTCCTGCAAAATTACTTTTTGGAAAATTATGAATATTTTTTTTACAATTAGCTAATAAAAGGACAAAAAGTAAACATAAATTTTTTAACTTTGCTTATTAATATTTGAATGAAAATGGGAAAAAGTCATTGAAATATACCCAAGCAATTTTTGTCTTTGAGTAGCCTCCGGTATTTGTGTGAAATAAAAAAAATAAAATTATGGAAAATCTTGTAACTGTCATCACATATTATGAACCGACGGAAATACTGATTCCGAAAAGTTTGCTTGAATCCGAAGGCATCGAGTGCTTTGTGATGGGTGAATTGATGTCCCGGTTATATCCTATAGGAGCGGTTGGCGGCATCAAACTTCAGGTAAGGGAAAAGGATGTGGAAC
>JAITTA010000233.1 GCA_031287395.1 Dysgonamonadaceae bacterium
CAGAACGAGCAACCATACAAATACAACGGCAAGGAACTGGACCGGATGCACGGACTGAATATGTACGATTACGGGGCCAGGATGTACAGTCCTGTTATCGGACGGTTTACGACCATGGATCCGCTGGCCGAGAAATATTACTCAATCAGTCCGTATGCGTACTGCTTGAATAATCCTATCCGGTACATTGATGTGGACGGGCAAGCTCCGGGAGATGCATTCAAGACTGTAAAAATTGCTGCAAAAGATTGGGGAAAATTCTATAATGGAGCATCTATAGTGAGAGGTAAAGAATTTGCTTCAACCATATATGCAGTAGAAAAAAATGGTAAAATCTATTATATGTACTCCGAAGCGGCTATCGGGACACATGATAAAGTAATAAGGAATAAATCTCCTAATAACGAACCTGAAATTGCCATAATTCATTCACATGGAAAGTATGATGAAGATTATGATAATAATAATTTTTCAAATAGGGACAAATGGAATAGTTATAATTTAAAGGTTGATAGTTATGTGACAACTCCTGATGGCTCTTTGAAAAAGTATGATCCTAAAACAGCGAAGACTACAGTAGTCAGTACAAATTTACCAAGTGATCCAAAAGATCCTGATAGAAAAAACAATATTGACCCAACTGATATCCCAAAAGAAAAAAAGCAAAATCAAACCAAAGAACAGGAAAAAAAGCCCGAAATAAAAGTTCCTGATCCTCAGAAAGAATCATTTAAATTTGTCTTTTAAATTATGAAAATTATGAAAACACTTGGATTTTCTGGAATAGCTTTGATAATGACTTTATTTATGAGTTGTAGTAAAAAAGTTGATATGGTTAATACAAACAAATCTATTAATGATACTATTAATATTGTCAAAACTATTAATTATGTCATAAATTCAGATTTATCATTGATAAATTATTCTGAATACAAAGGAATTTCTCCCAAAGATGGTTTTGTGCCTACTGCTGATATTGCATTCAAAATTGCAGAACTCATATTAAATAGAATATATGGGGAAGAAAAAATAGAACTGGAAAAACCATTTTCTATTAATTTGGAGAATGGAATATGGGTTATAGAGGGACATCTCGATGAAAAATTTCTTGGAGGAGTCGCGTACATAGAAATTAGAAAAAGTAATGGAGAAGTATTAAAAGTTATACATGGGAAGTAATCTCTGCAAGGTTATGTTTTATATGACGGTTATAGGTATAAACCCTGCCTGCATAGCGTAATTTTCGTCAACGCTGAGCAAAATACAAGGCTTCTGCTTTGTTAAAATTCCAAACAACGATGAGGGAGTAAAGTCATTAGGTATGGTAGAAAAACCATGCTTTGCTCCCTCTTTATCAAAAAACAAATTAAAATTAATTAAAAAAAACGACAATGAAAACGATAATAAAAAACAGTTTGATTATTTTACTCGCATTGGTATGCAATGCAACCGGTAGCTGCTGGATATTGAATGCACAGACGCTGCCACAGATAACGCCGCCTTCGCCCAAGGCATCCTCCATTCTCAAGTACGGGGAATACCCCGTGAGTTTATATACAGGCCTGGTCGACATTACCATTCCCGTTTATACCATTAACATAAAGGGAATAAAAGTCCCCGTCGAATTCAAGTACCATGCATCGGGAATCAAATACGACAGCAAGAGCCTCGAAGTGGGCCTGGGCTGGACCCTGATAGCGGGAGGCGTCATTACTTATACCCCAAAAGGAAATCTTGATCCGAGGTATTCCAATTCGGGTTCTTATATTCCTTTCAGGAAAGAGGTCTCCGAAATAGACCCAAGTAATTATTGCAGCAACTACGCTCCATCGGGCAATCCCAGCGACGATTATATCCTGCGGAAAATTTCGGAAGGAGAACGCCCTTCGGAGACTTACGACGGGGAAAGCGATATTTACAACTATTCCTTCCTGCAATTCAGCGGCAAGTTCTTTCATCATTATTACAACAATCCCCCGAACCGCCAAACAGTTTTTGTCCCCTCCAATTCGCTGTATTATATCAATGAATCGGGAGGAATCCAGCTGGCTGACAAAGAGGGAGTCCGGTATTTTTTCACCGAACTGGAAAGGGGGACATACCCCGACCATTATTATTCCCATTATTTAACCAAAATTATTTCCGCCGACAATTGCGATACGGTTTATTTCAACTACACCGAGTTCAGTCCGGCAAACAATTATGCTGTAAACCGGCCGGCTATCCGGAGCAGCTATGTGGTAAGAGACATATCAACCTATCATAATGATGTATACCCTCAATACTGGTCTTATGACCGGCAACTGGAACATGGCGGGTTGATGGATGTCAAGGCTTACTATCCTCCAAGGCTGGAGAATATCACTTTCAGCGGGGGGCGAGTGGTATTTGAATACAATTCGGTCCGGGACTTGCAGTCGGTGAAGGTATATAACAACTTGCAAACAGGTCCGTTAAAAACAGTCAGCCTGGAAAAATCCTTGTTTACAAACGGGGAGCAGAAATTAGACCGGGTAGTTTTCACGGATACCGGGAGCGATAGTTATGACTACCGGTTCGAGTACAATGGGAATCCGCCGTCAAACCCTTCCGGAATAGACTACTGGGGGTATTATAATGGAGTGTATACAGGTACCGGCCAAAGTTTTGTACCTTACCTGAACGTTTCTACCGACCACGGATTATATCTGCTGCCGGGTATCAACCGTTCTCCCAGCGAACTGGAGATGAAAAAGGGTATTCTTAATAAAATAACTTATCCCACAAAAGGATACGCTATTTTCAATTATGAAGCCCACCGGGCTGATAACCAGATATATGGAGGGCTTCGAATCAAGGAAATTTATAACTACAACAGCGACGGTAGCCTAGCGGAAAAGAAATGGTATCAGTACGAATGGCCAAGAGTCATTTTACCTGTACCAGGTACACCAACATTAGGCCACGATTATACATCAAAATATAGATCCCTGGTATATGAAATGGACTATCAGGGGGATATGTTTATTTCAAATATTACCGACCTGAGCATTTATTCCGCGTTCCCAAAGAAAGCGATGTTTGCGCAGGGAAGCCCGGTCGTTTATTCGATGGTTACCGAATATACCGGCAATAATTCAACAGATTACGGGAAAACAACTTACACATTTTCATCTTATCCCGACGAAGCGGTAGATGTATCCGATTTTGCCGGTCATATCGAAGCGGTGGATATGCCTTTGCGAACCTATCCGTGGAAAAACGGGCATTTATTATCAAAAGACGTCTATAAAAAAAATCCAAACGGGCAATACCAGTCAATTCATTCGGAAGTAAATGATTATGTTGAATTAAATACAGCAGAGTACAGAAATTTAGGAGTTCATCAATACATCCATGCTTCCGAAGCTGTACTTCAATGTTGGTTTGATTATCCGGAAATTGCATCCTATATAGGGGATTCCCCGTCCGATTATTTCAACTATTACCATACAACAGGCCAGTACGCGCTCAGTTCTTCGACGATTACCGAAGACGGGGTTGAAAAAACGGTTTATTACGACGAATACAACAACGACGGCTTGCCTAAAACGATAAGAACGGTTTTAAGTAATGGGAACAGCCGGACGGTTCAAAACAAATACCCGTCGGATTATGCGACCGGTTACTATACCGGGATGGTTGATAAAAACATTCTTTCTCCTGTTGTCGAGGAATCTGTTTTGGAAAACAACCTGTTTTTGAGCAAAAAATTGACACCCTATAAATTATGGCATTCCAAATTCTATGCCCCGGAAAACGAACAGGTACAAATCTCCGGGTCCAACTTGGAAACAAGACTGACATACGAATACGACGGCGAAGGCATGGTCCGGCAAGTGGAGAAGGACAATGCTGATAAAGAGGTTTACCTCTGGGGCTACAACCATCAGTACCCGATCGCAAAAATAGAAAATGCCACGTATGCCGATGTCACGGGCATCATAAGCGAAACGATCTTGAATGTGATTTCGGCTAAAAACGAGCCGGCCACTTCGGACTGGAATACCGTCAACGGATTGCGTACGTCCCTGCCCAATGCGCTCATAACAACTTATAAATACAAGCCTTTGTCCGGAATGACGGAAAAGATTGATCCCCGCGGGATAGTAACAACGTACGAGTACGACGATTTCCAACGGTTGAAAACTGTCAAGGACCACAACAACAGCACGGTAGAGGAATATGAGTACCACTATAAAAACCAATAGGAACCGAAACGATGAAACGACTTGTTTTCAGCGCCCTGATCCTCCTTTACAGCTATCCGGCGCAACTTTGGGCCCAAAGCTCAAATCAAAATTACATCCAAACCAAGATCCTGAAGAATGCTTCCGGTCAGCTTTATGTCACTAAAACCACCGACGAGAACAACCACGTCACTTACGAATTCCGCGACAAGCTCGACCGCGTGCTGCTCCAACGACAGATCAGCGGTACGGGAAGCGACCGCTGCCACGATACCTACTTCGTTTACGACGACTTCGGAAACCTCTCTTTC
>JAITTA010000069.1 GCA_031287395.1 Dysgonamonadaceae bacterium
CTGGGCCGGAGGCATACCTGCAATCTTCTTCTTTCTGATGGTTTTCTTCGTTCCGGAAAGTCCCCGCTGGCTGGCCGGTCAACTGAAATATGAAAAAGCAAGCATGATCCTGTCCCGGATAGGAGGAAAAATTTATGCCGAAAATGAAATCCGTGAAATTAAGGAAAATGTAAGCGCCACCAAAGAACAGGCAGACTACAAACTTTTATTCCACGGGAAAATGCCTAAAATTCTTTTGATTGGAATTGTCATTGCCGCTTTTCAACAATGGTGCGGAATCAATGTCATATTCAATTATGCACAGGAAATATTTTCCGCCGCCGGATATGGAGTCTCCGATATCCTGTTCAACATTGTCATTACAGGAGTAGTCAATGTCGTTTTCACTTTTGTGGGAATGTATACTGTCGATAAATTAGGACGCCGGGCCCTGATGATATTTGGCGCTTTGGGATTGGCCGGTATCTATACCATCCTGGGAGCTTGTTATTATTACGAAGTAACCGGAACGGCTGTTCTGATTCCGGTAGTTGCTGCCATCGGTTGTTATGCTATGACCCTCGCCCCTATTACCTGGGTAGTCATCTCGGAAATATTTCCTACAAAAATCAGAGGAATGGCTATGGCAATATCGACATTCTCATTGTGGACGGCCTGTTTTGTCCTAACCTATACTTTCCCGTTGCTAAACAAAGGATTAGGGGCTTACGGAACTTTCTGGCTTTATGGAGGTATCTGTATCCTCGGATTCTTATTCATAAAAAAATACCTGCCCGAAACCAAGGGAAAATCTCTGGAAGAAATTGAAAAAACAATTTGTCAATAATTTATATGGAAAAAATAACATCCTATCTGATTCGGCCTACCGTTACGGAAAGCGGGGTTGTACAAGCTTGGGAGGAAACCATTATGCTTCCTACCTATCCTGTTGGTAAAGAAGAGAAAAACCCGATTTTTTTGGAAAAACGGGTTTACCAGGGAAGCTCCGGATCCGTTTATCCTTATCCTGTCATTGAAAAAATATCCAACCAAAAGGAAGACAGGCCGTACCACGCTTTTTTCATTGAAAACGAGTATATCAAAGTGATGATATTACCCGAATTAGGTGGACGTATTCACATGGCTTACGATAAAATAAAAAAACGTCACTTTGTATATTACAACCAAGTCATCAAACCGGCATTGGTAGGGCTAACAGGACCATGGATCTCGGGAGGAATAGAATTCAACTGGCCCCAGCACCATCGTCCAAGTACTTTCCTCCCCACCGATTGTAAAATCGAAGAAAACGCCGACGGCAGTAAAACAATCTGGTGTAGCGAGGTAGAACGGATGTCCCGCACTAAAGGGATGCAGGGTTTCACTCTGCATCCGGGAAAAGCCTATATTGAAATCAAAGTCCGGATTTATAATCGAACTCCCTTTCCCCAGACTTTCCTGTGGTGGGCTAATCCTGCCGTGCACGTACACGCTGATTACCATTCCGTTTTTCCCCCCGACGTACATGCGGTATTCGATCATGGAAAAAGAGATGTCTCCAATTTCCCTATCGCCACAGGCATCTATTACAAACAGGATTATTCTGCCGGTATCGATATCTCCAGATACAAAAATATTCCGGTTCCAACTTCTTATATGGCTATCAAGTCAAAATACGATTTTGTAGGAGGATACGAAGAAAATGTGAAAGGCGGGTTGTTGCACGTAGCCGATCATCATGTATCTCCCGGTAAAAAGCAATGGACATGGGGATGTGGAGATTTCGGACTGGCTTGGGATCGTAACCTGACCGACGAAGACGGCCCTTACATCGAGTTGATGACCGGAGTATATACCGATAATCAACCGGATTTTTCCTGGCTTCAACCTTACGAAGAGAAATCCTGGGTACAATATTTTATGCCTTATTCGGAAGTAGGTTACGTAAAAAATGCGAATAAAGATGCAATTGTCAATGTATTTCAAAACGACGGCAAAACAAAAATAATCCTTTATACTACGGGTGTTTACAATAATCTTCACGTTTTATTAAAAGATACGGAAGATAAAATATACCTGGATAAAATGATCAATACTTCCCCTGCCGAACCTTTTCAAACTTCAGTAAAAACAGAAAACATCTCTCCCGAAAATTTAATATTCGAATTAAGAACTTCCGAAAATCGCCTGTTGCTTCGTTATCAGGCCGAAAAAACGGAGATCAACCAGACTCCGGACCCGGCAAAAGCAGCAAAAAATCCGAAAGATATCACTTCTGTCGAACAATTGTATCTCACCGGAATCCATCTGGAACAATACCGGCACGCCACCTACAACCCATTCGATTATTATCTCGAAGCCCTGAGCCGTGAACCGGGCGATATCCGCTGCAATAACGCAATCGGATTGCTTTACATGCGCCGGGGACAATTCGCAAAGGCAGAACCTTATTTCCGGAAAGCCATCGAAACACTGACCGAACGAAATCCGAACCCATACGATGGAGAACCTTATTACAACCTGGGATGGTGCCTGAAAATGCAGGGAAAACTCGACAACGCCTGCGAGGCATTTTACAAATCGACATGGAACGCCGCATGGCAGGATCCGGCATATTTCGGATTGGCCCAGATTGATTCGTATAGAATCAGCGGTGAAAAAAGAGATACAGATATTGTATATAGTACAATAAGGTGGGAAGATGCCCTGGACAAAGTGGAAAGATGCCTGATAAGAAACTGGCATAACCATAAAGCCAGACAACTGAAATCTTCTATCCTCCGGAAATTGAAGAAAAACGACGAGGCGCTATGTTGGATTGAAGATTCGTTGGCAATCGACGGATTCAATATGGGATGCCGTTTTGAAAAATACCTGATTACAAAAGATCCTGCAGTTCTGGAGGAAATGAACCGCTTGATGAGAGGCTGGCCTCACGGCTATATCGAGTATTCGCTGGATTATGCGGCGGCAGGACTTTACGAAGAAGCGGAAGAATTATTGAAGGAAGGGGTACACGGTGCTCCGTGTACGGTGTACCCTATGGTCTATTACACTTTAGGATATTTTGCATTTCAAAGAGGAAACTTAGCCCATGCCCAGGTATATTATAAACAAGCAGCTCAAGCAAATCCGGACAAATGTTTTCCCAACAGAATAGAGGAAGTAAATATCCTGCAGAATGCTATACTTGTAAACCCTTCGGATGCAAAAGCTCCGTATTACCTGGGTAATTTCCGGTATGCCGCAAGACAATATGAAGATGCCGTTTCCTGTTGGGAACAATCGGTAGCGCTGGATGATACATTTCCTACGGTATTGAGAAATTTAGCTCTCGCTTATTACAACAAAAGAGGGGAAAAATTGAAAGCGCGCCAATTACTGGAAAAAGCTTTTGAACTGGATACAACTGACGCCAGGATATTGATGGAACTGGACCAACTCTATAAAAAACTAAGTCTTCCTTACGCCGAAAGATTGGCTCTCCTGGAAAAACACTTGTCTTTGGTAGAACAACGGGATGATCTTTGCATCGAGCGTATTACCCTTTACAATCAATTGGGTCAATACGAAAAAGCCCGGAATTTATTAGCTTCCCGTCAATTCCACCCATGGGAAGGCGGAGAAGGAAAAGTGACCGGTCAGTTCACTATTTGCCATGTCGAGTTAGCAAAACAAGCTATTTCGGAAAAACATTTCAACGATGCTTTGGTTCTCCTTTCTCAAACAGACTCTTATCCTCATAACCTGGGGGAAGGAAAATTAATTAACATCGAAGAGAACGATATAAATTATTATAAGGGAGTAGCTTTCAGAGGTCTGGGAAACGAAGAAAATGCAAACAAGTATTTCAGGAAAGCAACTCAAGGTTCTTCCGAACCGCAACAGGCTTTCTTCTATAATGACCAATCTCCCGACAAGATCTTTTACCAGGGACTGGCATGGCGGGCATTAGGAGATGAGAACAAGGCCCGCAGCCGGTTCAATAAATTAATCGGTCATGGAGAGAAACATTTATTCGAAGACTGTAAAATCGACTATTTTGCCGTATCCCTTCCCGATCTGGCAATCTGGGACGATGACCTGAACATACGGAATCAGATACACTGTAATTACGTGATGGGACTAGGTCACCTCGGTTTGAAAAATGTTGAAAAATCCATCAGATTCCTGAAAAAAGTACTGGATACAGACCTGAATCATCAGGGCGCTCAATTGCATTTGCAACTAACACAAACAATCGATTAAATCTTTAATGCTACTAATTTGTAAACCATGAAAATAAAACAAAAAATCTTGATTTTAATCTGTCTCTTGATATTGCCTGCCACATCTACCTGGGGTCAGATCAAAGAGATTACAGGTGTTGTCTCCGACGCTGCCGACGGGACTCCATTATCCGGGGTCTCCGTCGTAGTAAAAGGCACAAAAAACGGTACTGCTACCGGCTCCAACGGTAGTTTTAAGTTACAAGTTGCCGAAAAGTCCGTGTTACAATTTTCTTATTTGGGATATATTCCTCAGGAAATAACCATAGGAAATAACCCTTCTATTTCGGTAAGAATGATGGAAGACACAAAAGTCCTGGAAGAAGTGGTTGTTGTCGGATATGGTACCCAACGAAAGATTACCACCACAGGAGCGATTACTTCCGTTTCAAACCAGGATTTGATAAAAGCTCCTGTAGCCGGCATCAGCAACGCCTTGACCGGTTTAACTTCAGGACTCCAATCAGTACAGGTATCGGGGGAATTCGGTAATGACAAGGCGGAAATCCGGGTTCGCGGAATCAGTACGCTCTACACCGGTGGAGCAAGTCCTCTTATCATGGTAGACGGCGTAGAACGCAGCACCTATAACGACATCGATCCCAATGAAATCGAAACACTCAACGTATTAAAGGATGCTTCAGCTACTGCCGTCTTCGGCGTTAGGGGCGCTAACGGGGTCATCCTGATCACCACCCGACAGGGCAAGGAGGGGAAACCGAAAGTAAGTTTTACAGGGAATACAGCGGTCATACAGCCTTCCGTATTACCCAAGATGCTCGACTCATACGATTATGCATTGTTACGCAACGAGGCCGAAAGGAATATGGGCAGGACTGAAACCTTTTCGGAAGAAGACATCCGATTGTACAAGTCGGGCGAAGACCCGATTTTCCATCCTAACAAAAATTGGATCAACGAACTCATTGCCCCGGCATCCTACCAACAATCGTACAATATGAACATCAATGGAGGAAGTGAAAAAATGCGTTATTTCACCTCTTTGGGCTATTTCAATCAATTCGGAGGTTACAACGAACCGGAACAGGATTTCGGTTTCTCCTACAAACACAAATACGACCGGTACAACCTCCGTATGAATTTCGATTTTGACGTGACGAACGATCTGCTTTTATCAATGAAACTCGGAAACCAGATTACGGAAAATATGTATCCTACCGGTGGTGCATGGGCTGCCTTCGATAAATCAACCAGTACGTCTCCCATGTCAAGTCCCGGTTTTATAGACAATAAGGTCATTACCGAAGTGTCGGGATTTCCGACAGGAGTAAGGGAATTTAATCCGTGGGTAGAAACCGGCCCAACCAGCGGAAGCAGTTTCGGATTGACGGAAAAATACTATTCCAATACCATCAATACCAATATTTCTTTGAAATACAAGATGGATCAATGGATAAAAGGACTATCCGCAAGGATAATGGGAGCCTACGATACATATTATAATAAGTATACCAAGCGGCAAAAATATTTTGATACTTACACGGTAATCAAAGATCCCCTTACCGGACAATCTGTCGTGTTCCAGAACGAAGAAACCGGACCTTTTTACGGACTGGGTGAAGAAATCAGGGATGATCGCAAATGGAGAAAAATGTACGGAGAGGCAGCCCTGGAATACGAAGCCACCTTTGCAGAACATCATAAAATGACAGGTCTATTACTGGGTAACATGCAGAAAGCCTATTACCCGAACATGCAATACAAGTTACCGACTGCATATCTGGGAATTGTGGGACGCGTAACTTATGGTTACAAAAACCGGTACCTTGCCGAAATGAACATCGGATATAACGGCTCGGAAAATTTCCCGGAAGGAAAACGCTTCGGTGTCTTCCCTGCTTTTTCACTGGGTTGGGTAGCAACCGAAGAAAAGTTCCTTTCCGATAACGAAATCCTTTCTTTTCTGAAAATCAGAGGCTCTTACGGTGAAGTCGGAAATGACAAGATAGGCGGCGATCGCTACCTGTATCTCAATGGCCCCTATACATTAGGGAATGATGGGAATGCGCGAACCACTTTCGGAATACCCGGTGTGAACCAGGCTACTTACCAACAGTACAAAGAAGGAAAAATCGGAAACCCCAACGTGACCTGGGAAAGAGCTAAAAAAGGTAATATAGGATTCGACATGACGCTATTCGGTAATCGGATGAACCTCACTGCCGACTATTTCCGGGAGAAACGCGACAATATCCTGTGGAATTTGTCTACCATACCGGAATTGGTCGCCGCATCGTTGCCTCCAAGTAATATTGGAAAAGTAGACAACTACGGATATGAATTGGAAATGGGATGGAAGGACAAAACCGGAGAATTGAACTACTGGGCGAAAGCATTATACTCGTTTGCCCGAAATAATATCGTCTTTCAAGACGAACCGGAACGGCAATACGAATGGATGCGCAGGACAGGTAATCCGGTTGGACAACATTTCGGGTTAGTATTCGAAGGGTTCTACAACACCATGGAGGAAATTAACGATCCTGAACGGCCAATTTCGTCATGGGAAGGCGGAGGATTGAAACCCGGCGATATGAAATACCGTGACCTGAATAACGATAAGCGAATAACGGAAGAAGACATGTGTCCTATCGGCTACAGCGATTTTCCAGAAATCAATTATAGTTTTTCTTGTGGAGCGTCATGGAAGGGTTTCGACTTTTCCATCCTCTTTCAGGGAGCTTCCAACGTATCCGTTTATTTTTCAAAACACGCCGGAGCATATCCGTTCGACAGCGACTGGGGAGCCGCATACGAATGGCAACTCGAACGCTGGGAACAGGGACGGTACGAACGTGGCGAACCGATCTCTTATCCGAGGGTAGAATTATCACCTACTCTTGGAGGTAATAACTACCAGAAATCCAGTTTCTGGGTACAGGACGCTTCTTATCTCAGGTTAAAAAATGCGGAAATAGGCTATAGATTCAATACCTCTTTGCTGCAAAAAATCAAACTGCAATCCTTACGGGTTTACGTGAGCGGTAACAACCTTTACACATGGACGGGTATCAAATACACAATGGACCCGGATGCAAGGGAAGCTTACGGGCGGGTAATGCCGCCGATGCGTGTATTTAACTTCGGACTGAATTTTCAATTTTAACAAATACAATAACATATGAAACACTTAATAGTTGTTTATTTAATCATATCACTCGCTCTGTTTTCTTGTAACGATTATCTGGAAAAACCCGTTAGTAGCGATTTGACGGTAGACAGCATTTTCGTATCGAAAATACGGACGGAACAGTTCCTGTGGAACGTGTACAGTACGGCGTCTATCTATGAGTTCAACCATTTTTGGAGCGGTAGCGACAACCGGTTTTATCATTACGGAGCTTCCGGCTCACTGGTTTCAGTGGCTACCGACGAATTGGAAGTGGAAGGTACTTATGCCGCCATTCCGAAATATATTCACACGGGAACATGGAATGCTGAAAATATCAACAGCGGATCTTGGGCAATTGAGTTCATGTCGCATATTTGCTATCAAGGGATACGTAATGCCAATATTTTTATTGAAAATGTAGATAAATCACCCTTCTCGGAAGAAGAGAAAAGAAGCATGAAAGCCGAAGCGATCTTTCTGAGGGCATTGATGCATTTTGACCTGATGCAACGATTGGGCGGCATATCCATTGTAGACCGGGTTTTGTCGGTGAGTTCGGCGAATGATGTCGAAGGAGTAAAAATACCAAGGTCTACTTATGCCGAGACCGTTGATTTTATTGTCGGAGAATGCGACGAGGCCTCCAAATACCTTCCCAATGTATATGAAGACACAAAATACCTGGGACGTATCGTGAAAGGAGCGGCGCTGGCGCTAAAAGCAAGAGTGTTGTTATACGCGGCAAGTCCGCTTTTCAATTCTCCCGACGGACAAACATATGTTCCGGTAAGCAATCCGGAACTGCGCAAATTGATCGGCTATCCCGATTATGACAAAAACCGGTGGAAATTGGCTGCAGACGCCAGCAAAGCCGTAATTGACTGGGCTACAAACGAAAGCGGATGGTGCAAACTATACGATGGACAAAATAATCCGGTGGATAGATACGAGGAAATCTTTATTAATCATACTTGTCCGGAAGTAATTCTGAGTGCCGGTCTGGCCCAAACCGCCGGAGGTTATTTCTGCCTTTTCATGCTTCCCGGACAAATTATTCCCCAGGGACAAAACGACCCGTCCAATCATGCCGTCACGTTCAATTTCACCAAGCAATACCAAAAAGCGGATGGAACCGATCAAACCTGGGACGAAGTCGAAGGCACAGCTTACCCTTATTCGCAATATCAACGCAAACTGGGAGAACTGGAAGCTCGCTTTCAGGCATCCTGTTTCCAGTCGGGCACCGAATGGTCGAGAGGCTCAGGAACCGTTTACCACTTTTACGAAACCAATACACTTCAACTCAAAAATGTCCGGGGAGTCGGTTTCATGCGAAAATTTGTCAAAGGCGTTCGGAATGGGAGTGTTGCTCCCCGTTGGATTACATTTCGCCTGGCTGAATTTTATCTGAACTATGCAGAAGCGTTGAACGAAATTGACAGTAATCCGGCCGAGATAGAATGGGCGGTAAACCAGGTCCGCCGGAGAGTAGAGATACCCGACATCTCTTATGCAGGACAAGAAGCAACGAGAAAAATGATCCAACGGGAAAGGGCGGTTGAACTGGCTTTCGAACAGCACCGTTTCTTCGATCTCCGCCGGTGGAGGATAGCCGGACAAGAAGGCCTGATGAAAGGCAAAATGTACACTTTGAAACTGTACGACACCAAGCCTGAGCCGACCTACAAGCTGGAAGAAATCTCCAATCGTGTATGGGACGACAAAATGTATCTGTATCCTTTCAGACAAAAAGAAGTCAGTCTGGGTTACATCGTTCAGAATCCTGGATGGTAATTGAAATTAAAAATATAAAATTAAAATTACAAAAATATAAAACAGATGAAATATCCACGTTTTCTCATCGTTACGCTCTTTTTCGTCACGCATGCAAATATACTCGTCGCGACCGACAACGACAGTACGACTGTCAACATTCCCTACGAAAAACAGAACAGAGAGTGTACGACTTCCTCCGTATCCGTTGTAAAGGGCGAAGATCTGCGTAAATCGCAGGTTTCTACTCTGAACAACACATTTTTCGGACGTTTTCCCGGCATGACCGTCATACAGACCGACGGCGAACCCGGTTATGACGACGCATCGATCTACCTGAGAGGAAACCATTCCATGCGAAATAACAACATCCTCTATCTGGTCGATGGATTTGAAGTCAGCAACATCAATCAAGTCAGTCCGGAAGAAATCGAAACGGTTACTTACTTGAAAGATGCGGCCGCTTTGGCCATATATGGTATCAGCGGCGCCAATGGCGCGTTACTTGTTACCACTAAAAAAGGAAGTCATTCGAATAAAAAGGTAAACATCTCGCTAAAAGCAAGGTACGGTATTCAGACACCGACCCGGCTTCCTCAATTCGAAGGATCTTACAATTATGCTAAATTGTATAATGAAGCCTTACTGAACGACGGTTTATCGCCTCTTTACACCGATAAGGATTTAGAAGGCTATCTCAGCAGAAACGATCCGTATTCCTATCCGGATGTAAACTGGTATGACGAAGTATTAAAAAATACATCTCATATACAGGATTATACTTTATCTTTCAGCGGGGGAAATAACTTCTCCCGATACTACGTCATGGGTGGGTATATGGGTAATGACGGACTTTATAATCATACCAACGGAAAAAACAATTCCAATATCAATTTCCGAAGAATTAATTTCAGGGCAAATGTCGATCTTGATATCACGAAACGTTTATCTGTTTCACTCAATCTGGGAGGACGCATCGAAGACCGGATGTTTCCCAATACGGGAACCGCTACTTTCTGGCAAAACATGGCAACTTATGCGCCCAATTTGTATCCTGTCCGTACGCCGTCGGGACAAATCACCGGCACGGCCAATTTCCCCGATAACCCGATAGGCAGTTTATTAGAAGAAGGATACGGTTCACGACATACCCGCGACGTGCAAGCTATCGTAACAGTAAAGGAAAATTTAGATTTTATCACGGACGGACTAAGCGCTTTTGCTGCTATTTCAATAAACAGTAACTACCAGAACGGTTACAACAAAACAAAAACCTATTCGTATTACGAACCGGTTAAAACACTATCGTCCGAGGGAAACGATTCCATCTATTATATACAGCGTGGAGCAGATACCGATTTAACCGTATCAACCGGTAATGACGCAGAATCGAACAGGAGGGATATCCAAGCCGGTCTGGAATATGAAAAATCATTCAATAACCACGGACTCGATTTCCTGCTAATGTACAGACAGGAAAGATATTCCGTCTTCGGAGAACAATCCTTATACGGCAAACAAAATTTTTCAGGCAGGTTCGGATACGCATTCCAACGAAAATATTTAGCCGGATTTTCATTTTCATACAGCGGTACGGATAATTACAAGAAGGGATATCGTTTCGGTTTCTTTCCTACACTCTCATTGGGATGGGTGATTTCTAACGAGCATTTCCTTTTGGATAATCAAACCGTTAATTTCCTCAAATTGAGAGGCTCCGCCGGCTTACTCGGGAATGACAAGGGCGCTGACAGGTTTGCTTATAACCAATATTGGGGACCGGCTTCCAGTCAGGGATACTATTTCGGCACGGGAGTTACCTATTACGATGCGCTGGTACAGTTAGCGCTTGCCGATCCAAATTTCACCTGGGAAAAATCCAAATTATACAATATTGGCCTAGAATCGGAGTTTTTCGACCGGCGCTTATCGTTTACAGTGGATGCATTTTACGAACACCGATACGATATACTGGTCAATTTAGCCAACATCATGCCTGGATTCTCAGGAGTCAGTTTTTCCACCATGCGCAACAGGGGTAAAGCCGACAACAAGGGATTTGAATTGGAGGCTGTGTACCGCGATCGTGCAGGGGATTTCGGTTATTTCGCCGGACTAAGCTATTCGTTTGCACGAAGCAAAATTGTTGAAAGCTACGAAACGCCCCATAAGGAAGAAGCGCGATATACTCAGGGAAAACCCATTGGGCAACGTTTCGGATTGGAAGCCATCGGTTTTTTCAGAGACGACTCGGATATCGAAAACAGTCCCGTCCATACTTTTTACCCCGTACGTCCGGGCGACTTAAAATACAAAGACCAAAATAAGGATGGGATCATCGACGCCAACGACGAAGTAGCCATCGGCAAACCAAGCGTTCCGGAAATTTCTTATGCAGCTAATCTTGGGGCGTCGTGGAAAGGTTTTGACGTGGAACTTCTGTTCGACGGCAATACCAACCGCAGCGTTTATTTAACCGGATACCTGTTTTGGCCGTTTATCAACAATACCAATATTTCTAACTGGACCACAGACAGGCGTTGGACACCTGAAAATCAGGAGAATGCCGCTGCACCGAGACTGACCACTCAATCGACCAATAATTACCGGTCATCCGATTTTTGGGTAAGAAATATCTCTATCCTGAGGTTACGCAATGCCGAATTGGGATATAACTTTTCGGGAAAAAGCCTGCGTAAAATGAAAATCGATAAAATCAGAGTCTATTTGAGCGCATTGAATCTGTTTACACTCAGCAATCTGGACGCAGACGTCGATCCGGAAACGCTGAGCATAGGTTATCCCACTCTAAAGACTTATTCCGCAGGAGTTACACTAAACTTTTAAATATTAAGTATATTCAACAATGATTAAAAATATGAAACGTACATGTATGAAAATGACAAAATACCTGTTTATCCTGTTTATCCCTCTCGTATATGCAGGATGTAGCAATTTTCTGGATACTGATGTAGAAACACGGTATCTCGAAGAAGAAATTTTCGTCAATTATCAGCGTATGAGTAAAGCAGGTTACGGAGTCTATACAAACCTCTTCAATTTCGGGTTCAACCGCGTGAATTCTGCTATGCTGGCATCTGCTTGCGACGAAGCCGACCATGCCGACGTGACTTCCACTATCCACCGTTTTAACACGGGAACGTGGAACGCCAATTCAAATCCGGAAGATTGCTGGAACTCATTCTATACGGCTATCCGACGCGCTAACCTGTTTTTGGAAGATTCACGGGATTACAAAAACATCCTGTTCCGGGATACAACAATTGCAGTAAATAAAGAAAACTACATTTATCAGGTGAGGGACATCGAATGGCTTCGCGCTGAAGTTCGTTTCCTCCGGGCATTCTATCATTTCGAACTGCTGAAACGTTATGGAGGCATCCCTGTGATGACCGAAGTGACCAACGACGAAACGGCGCTCGTCAATAAAAAGCGGGACAGTTTCGACGACTGCTTAGCTTTTATCGTCAAAGAATGTGATGAACTCATCCCCTTATTAAAAGATACCTGGGTCGGTTTTGATGGCGACAAATGGCGTGGACGTGTTACCAAAGTCGCTGCTCAAGCCCTGAAAGCAAGAACATTGCTGTATGCTGCAAGCCCGCTCAATAATCCCTCAAACAACACGGAACGATGGAAGAAGGCCGCTCAGGCTGCCCATGTCGTTATTGCATCGGGATTGTACAGTTTGCACAATAATTATAGGGGACTGTTTAATTTAGGCAACGGATCGGACGGAAATCCGGAAGTATTATTTGCCGTCCAACGATGGAATGAAAACTCTTTTGAAAAATACAACTATCCTGTAGGTTACGACCAAGGTGGACAGGCGACTACATGCCCTTCCCAGAACCTGGTCGACTCATACGAAATGCAAAATACGGGAAAAAAAATTCAGGAAGCAGGCTCAGGATATGACCCTAAAAATCCTTACTTGGGTAGAGATCCCCGTTTGGGAATGTCGATTATCGTTAATAACTCTACTTTCAAAGGGCGGAATACCGAATGTTGGGTCGGAGGAATCGATGGAATCGGCAAGTACAAAGCTACGACTACGGGTTACTACCTGAAAAAATATGTAAATGAAAATTTGAACCTGGCGCAAAACCAAACAAGCGTACATTCGTGGATATTGTTCCGCTATGCCGAAATATTGCTGAATTACGCCGAAGCCATGAATGAAGCCTTCGGGCCGGAAGATAAAGCCGGATATACGATGAACGCCAAAACAGCCGTTGATGCAGTCAGACAACGCGCAGGAGTAAACATGCCTATCTTACCTCCCGGACTGTCGCAAAATGAAATGAGGGAACGGATTCGTAACGAACGCAGGGTGGAACTCGCTTTCGAAGAACACCGTTTTTTCGATGTCCGACGCTGGAAAATCGCCGGACAAACGGAAAATACTCCCTTGATGGCGATGCAGATTACCAAAGAGGAAGGAAACAAATTCGACTATCTTGTCGTCAAGAAAGAAGATCGGACATTCCTGAATCACATGTATTTGTATCCCATCCCCGAAGCGGAAGTCTTGAGAGGATCTATCGAACAGAATCCCGGATGGTAATTGAATTAAAAGTTAAAAAATGTTAATATGAAAAATATCATCAATCCAATAAAAATAGGAATTGCCTGTATAGTCATTGCGTTCTCGAATTCCTGTACGGACCGGATTACATTTCAAGACGAAGGTGCTCTTGAGATCCCTCAGGTGGAAAATACCTCCGCCAGGTACTTGTGGATCGGACCGGATTATAAACTAGTCGTCGAGGCTGTAATTAAAGATAATGACGCCCTGTCGTCCGTACAAACGCTCAATAGCGAATGGCAAGTCAATAAAACAACTTCGATTTCGGGCAAACAATTGATCATGAACGACACTTTTCCTGTGACGAAAGACGCCAACAACACCAAACACAAGGTAGAACTGGTAATCAAGAATGACAGGGGAGGCGTACTGCGAACCACCATAGAGGTGGAAGACCTTTCCGGTACGAATCAGATCGAAGGTTATACGCCGGATCTGCTTCCGCCTGTCATCACGGTGACTGCGCCGGCCGTCAACCGTTTCTACGGAATCAATCCCGCCCCCATCCCCATCGATGTGGAAGCTTCCGTTACGGAAGAAAATGCCATGAGCGGGATATACGTGAAAGTCTGGGGAGAATCCGTCGATGGAACTTACTTCCAGATGGAGGATTCGTGGACCCCTTCGACGGAAGAAGAAAAACAAGCATATACCTACCGCAAACACCTGGAAATTCCGGGTGGAATCGTCGGCGAATACCAATTCCTGATTCGCGCTACCGACGAGAGTGGTAACCAGGCGACAACAGGTGGTAACCTGGTCGTCGGAATGATGGACAGGCTTTACTTGTCCGACGCCAAAAACGAACAGGAAGTAACCGGCCAAGGATTCGACGCATACGCATCGGCCGACGCATGGGGTATCGGAACCTTACTGCCCATGAGGAAAATAGGAAACAACCTGTTCACACTGAATTATTATTACCGGAATGACGACGACGAAAATATACGCTTTATCGCTTTTATGGGTAATGATCGTCCGTTCAACACATCTCCCCGCGGAATCAGGTACACACTGAACGGTGAAAATGTGGTAGCCCATGCCTCGTCGGGAAAAGTTACGGCAGATATGAGCAGTGCGGACTTCAAACTTCCCGTAAGCCGGAAAGGTTATTATACCATCACGGTAGATATGACTGCCCGTACGATAACTGCCATTCCATACGAACCCACTAATCCCGACTTTGCCAATGCGGCATTGTTCCCCGGATTTTCTCCGGCGAATCCATACGGATACTTAGCGATTATAGCAGGAGGAAGCGTAGCAGGCACAGCCGGTTGGGCGGAAATAGACAACAATACCAGTCTGTACAAAGAAACAGGCCACGATTTCCTTTATAGTGGTGCCTTCACTACTGTAGGTGGTGTAAATATCAGCTTTCAGGCGCCCAAAGCGTCGCTCTCGGGAAACACCGGATGGTTCCGTCTGTCGGCAGCCCGCGCCAATATGAAGGATACTTACGGCGATTTGATTTCCGAAATCAAACCGGTCGGAGCTAGCGGAAATGGAGCCAATTACGGCATTTCTCTCTCGGGCAATAAAAACTATTACGCAACTTACGATCTGATCACCTACAGGCTCAGAATCGTTCAGGTGCCGTAAAGAAAAGCGATTAGGTCATCGGAAAAGTCTGCCGTATTGCAGGCGCATACAGCAGACTTTTTTTTATCTAAAATTCTTATGCTAAATTTTAAGTCAAATTTATTTTTTTTCTCATTTTGCTTTTGTAGTCTTATATTTCCTACATTAAAGGCTCAAACGTACACAATCGATGCATCCAAGCGGTATCAAACCATTCAAAATTTCGGAGCATCCGACTGTTGGACAACGCAGTTTTTGGGCCTTTTCCCGGATAACAAACGGATGCAAATGGCCGATTGGCTTTTCAGCACGGAGACGGACAGTAAAGGAAAACCCAAAGGCATCGGACTCTCCCTCTGGCGCTTCAATATCGGCGCCGGAAGCTCCGAACTCGGTAAAAACAGTTATATCCCCAACGTCACTCGACGAGCGGAATGTTTTCAGCTTCCCAACGGAACTTACGATTGGACCAAACAATCCGGCCAACGATGGTTTTTGCAAGCCGCAAAAAAGCATGGAGTGCAACAGTTCCTGGCATTTTGCCTCAGCGCTCCCGGACAGATGACCCTCAACGGATTATCCAATAACCGTTTCAGAACTAAAAACGGTTCCTTTAACATCAAACCCGACAAATACGAAGACTATGCCGATTTTCTGGCAACGGTCATCGATAACGTAGGCCGGGAAGAAGGGATCAATTTCCAATATCTTTCCCCTTTTAATGAACCGGAATGGGACTGGGACGGAAATACTACCCAGGAAGGAACTCCTGCCCTGA
>JAITTA010000044.1 GCA_031287395.1 Dysgonamonadaceae bacterium
AGCGTACTTCTTGAATCGCCCTCTCTGGCATGATATAATTTGCAACAAGTGATACAATAATCTGATAAGGAGGAGTCATGAAAAAGGTGAGAGTTGTTGTGATATTCGCATTAACGATACTACTTGTGATGTTGCCGACGTTCTCCTGTTTCGCTACTGATTTCGATGCATATATTGGGAAGGTTCAGGCTGCGGAAAAGAAAGAGTTACCCGATTTGAAGGTTCAATTTGCCAAGACTATTCGCGAAATTCCGGTGATCACGGATGACATGGTTTTCGATTTTGATAAGGCATATAAACTCTACGGCTTCAAGGAAGCGGATATCATTGCTTTATATAGAGAGACAGGAAGCATTGAAGAAATGGTTTCCGATTATTACAGTTGGGAGTTTCCCACGCAGAATGATGCGGTGGTTACCATGGTATATAGTGGTGGTAAATGGGAATTTTCGCATTTAAGAAGCCCCGACAAGTCGGATCCGGATCCTGCATTGCGAGCCGATGTTATAAAAGAAAAAGCGGTGTATGGTCTTATTAAGGCTGACAGAAGATTGTTTGATGATGTGAAAGATTTTAAATATGTTTCATCAGGGATGTATTTCACAACCTTTGCCTATATTAAGTCCCGGGATAAAGAATATCTGATCCCGTATGGGACAAGACCGGATTTGACCGGATTGGTAAACGGCAGGGTTTATATGCCAGATGAAGCAATAAACATACTAACCAAAACGTTCAATTATGAAAATAATCATGATGGAAGGTTGAACGGCGGTGGCTCGGGTTCAGCATCTTCACCATCTACTCATTCACAAGGCACTTCTTTCCTGGTGGCCATCTGCGTTCTCTTTGGTATTTTGACTTTATCGTGCGGGATTCTTCTTTTCCGGCGCAGGCGAAGATCTGTACAGCGCTAAATAGCACAAATGGAACAGTGGAAAAAGAGGGGAATACTGAAAATAGGTGTCCCCCTCTTTTTTCGAATATAGGTGTCAACCTATAGTGAAAACTTTTCTTGGAGACCGTCAAAAAATGCCTTGACATTCTCGGTTTTTATGTTAGTATTTATAATTGAACAACCCTTTTGTCGGACAAACCTATGATTGGAATTGGACGTACAATTAGTGGTTGCGAGATTCGCTACGATCGTTAAGGTTCACTGTGGCCATTGGAGATGACCACAGTGAACCTTGTATAATAATAGGAATTCATAATTGAAGAGATTGTTTTATAAAACAAAGACGTTGCTTTTGATTTTTTCAGTAGTGGCAATGCTTTTCACCTTGGGTGGCATGGCATATATGAAAAATTCAGGGGTTTATAAGCCATTCCCGTACCTTTCAGATCATAGTTTCGTTGGTAGCATTTTGTCATCCGACGAAGCCAATGCGAAAACTCTTTTTTTAGAATTTATTGAATTGGAAAAAATAGATGGTTCGGATTTTACGCTGGCCGTTCCGCTGTATGGTATGAATGGAATTGTACTGTACTATTCAGATAAAACGATGTTCCCTTTGGAACCAATTGAAGGGAGAATTTTTACAAGTGCAGATTTTCAAAACCATACGGATACGGTTCTTGTCAATGAAAAAATCAAGGAAAATTGCAAGCAGGAAAACGGGAAACTTTGGTGGAGTTACGGCGGTAATGATTTTGAAGTGATCGGGGTCTACGAGGCACAGGATGAAAATGGCGATAAGACATTGGATTTCTATATTAATCTAACAGCGAAGTCTCTAAGGGATGATTTGTTTCAAGAATTTTTATTTGATACGAAAAAACAAAACGCTGAAATATTCGGCCGAATCATTCCTGCGCTTCTTGAAAAATACCCCAACACATCTATTGATTTTTTGCCATTATCCGAAATAAAAGGAAGTAAATATGACCATTTTGCAACAAACTTCCAATCCATGCAATTCCTTCTGATTATTACTGCGGTTCTTGTTCTTCTCAACTCGATTTCTGTATGTATCAATTGGCTCGTTTGGTATAGAAAAGAAATCGCAGTACGAAAACTATGTGGGGCCAATCATCATCAAATTCAGCGATGGATTATCGGTAGACTCGCTTCATCTGTAATTCTATCCGGAGTTGTAGGAATCGTTGCTACACATTTTTTTATTGTCATTACAAAATACTTGCCTGTTTCCGAATCCACGCAACTTATGTTTGGCAATAAAATTACTTTGAATGGCGTGTTCCTTGGGATGGGGGCACTATTCTTACTATGCGGCACAATCATTACCATCGTAATTGCGTGGTACAATAAAAGCACAATTTCAGAGGGGATAAAGTGAAGCGGAGAATACGAAGGTCGAGATACTTCATTGAAGACATAAAAAGCAACATTTTGCAATTCCTCTTTGGAACAGTGCAGATTGTTATTGCTATGTTGCTGTTAAGTTATATCATACAACAACTTTTTGTTTTCGAGGACACGATGACAAAACTCAGGGAACTCACAGGCAAAGGTGAGATTTATCATTTCCAGTTGCTGGCGGAGGCCAACCAGATTGGCGCTATCATGAACGATGACGAGAGCAATGAACGGCTTGATGCGTTTTTAGCATATATTGAAGACGATCCGATTGAAAAATTTATTGTGGATCAGTCCATGAGTATTTCGTTTGCCAAAGATCAAAAACCCTTTTGCACCATAGGGGAAGTAACCAAGACGAATTGTTATATTAAGTCAATCCGCGTGACACAGAACTTCTTTGAGATCTTTCAAGTCCAAGGATATTTCAACCGCAGAAAGATTGAAGAAACATTTAAACACTATACGTTTGGGGATGATATACCTGTGGTACTGGGTGCAGATTTCAAGAAATATTTTGATACCGGGGATACCATCATGGACGATATGGAGCAAATTTATCAAGTCGTCGGTTTTCTGAATAAGGGTGAATTTTACGTTGCGCCCTACGAATCCTCCAAAGCGTTCTACCTTGATGACACTTTTGTCATTCCAACCGGTGCGAGTGAAAGAAATTTCATTACGTTAGCCAGTACGTGCTTTCGAACGGATGACATTACATCTCTTGCGGCAATCGAAAAAAAATCTAATGATATGAGGCTGTTTCCGTTGAGAAGTGAGGGCTTTACAACAAAAATTGAAACCAACAAAAAAGCCATATTGAATGAAATGATGACGATATTGGCTGTCATGAGCCTGATTTTCTTATTCGCTTCCATTGGGGTTGTTTCATATATGATTCGGTTTATTCAAAATCGA
>JAITTA010000165.1 GCA_031287395.1 Dysgonamonadaceae bacterium
CGTTCGTTCAACTCATAAATCCGCTTTTAAAGGATTATTTTCCAATAAATTGTTGTGGGGCGCCATCTTGATTGTTTTCGCCCTTATGTTGACTGTTCTTGAGGTTCCTGTGCTACATGGTATATTCAAAATTACCCGATTAACCGGAGAACAATGGATGTGGGTTGCCGGATTATCGCTGGCTCCCCTCTTCATTATGGAACTGGTTAAAAGCATCGGAAGATTGATCTTTAAAGACAAATTTCAATAAAAATTAAAATATGAAACGAGCATTAACCTTTGGCAAACCAAAGAAAATGAACATGCGAGTTCCATATGACCTTTAAAAATAAAATGATATACGTATGAAATCAAAACATTTCCTTTCAATACTGATATTTGCCGGTCTTTGTTCTTGCGTCGGTAAACCAATCGATGAAAATATTTCCAGATATTACCGGAAAAGCCTGGGTTCGGTTTATTTTACAGATAAACCTGCGAAAACCATGGGCATCCACGGCAATAAAATCAAAGGTGCAGATGCAAAAACGTTTACCCCCCTGGCGGAAACCGTCGCAAAAGATAAAAATAGGGTCTATTACCGGAATTTTCCACAACCGCAAGTCGATAAGGAAAGTTTCCGGGTTAAAGATGACGGAACCATGAGGGATAAAAATCACATCTATTTCCCTACCTTGGAAAACGGAAAAGAATTTGTTTTGAAAATACTATACAATGTAGATTTGGAGACTTACGGAAGTTATAAAGGACATCTGGGTTGGGCTTACGATAAAAACCATGTGTATCAGGGATATAGTAAACCATTGGATGCAGATCCTTCTTCTTTTACATTTCTTTCGGATAACTTCATGAAAGACAAGGATTTTTTATATACACTATTTCTGGACAAAGTGGAAAAACTGAAAATCGGAACCGATAGCTTAATTGCTCTCAACGAAACTTATGTACGAGACAACCATCAAGTGTACTTTTTTGATGCAGAGCACACAAATGATTTCGGGTCCATTCCATTTCTTTCGGTCGACAGTATTACGGTATTACCGGACCCGTTTATCATAATAGAAAACAAAATTTATATGAGTGGACAATTATTAAATAACGGGGATATCGATATTTCCACATTCAGGATCTTAGACGAGGGTTATTGTCGCGATACCAGTCATATTTTCCATTCAGGGAAAATAATCCCGGCAATTGATGTTCACAGTTTTGAACTTCTGACAAATGGTTTCGCCAGAGACAAACAATCTGTTTATTTTACGGGACACATTCTCAAAAATGTAGATTCAAAGTCATTCAAGATTATTAATCCGCTTTATTTCGCAGATAAAAATCACGTTTATTATATCTATTCTTCCCCAAGAAACGGAAAAGAATTTTTTCTAATCGTGGACAAAGCAAATCCGGAGACTTTTCATCACAATCCAAGAAAAAGCGAACTCTATGGAGCTGATGATAAAAATGAGTTTTACAATGGAGGAATAATTCTCAAAAATCCTTGATCTGGCATGGATATTCCATACGATGATTGAAAAATTTGATAAATTCTCTTCTTCTTTTCTGATGCCCATCGGAGCATTTTTCATTTCCATATTTGTTGGTTGGAAAATGAAGAAAGCAGACATCTTAGATGAAATATCAAACTCTAAAAAGCTGAAAATAAAGTATTTTAATTTATTTCTATTTCTTATAAAATATTTTGTACCATTAGCAATCATTACAACTTTCTTAAGCAAATTGTAATTTTTCTTAAAATTCTTTTATATTTGTTAACTTTATTTTTACGTTTTTAAACTTTCTTGGACCGGTGTTTGTTGTAAAATTAACAAACAGCATATAACATTTTACATACTTAACATCATGGGAAAGTTTATTATTGCCAAACAAAAAAATGGCGAATTTCACTTTAATTTAAAAGCAGGAAACGGATTGGTAATTTTAACGAGCGAAGGATATTCTTCCAAAAATGCATGCCTTAAGGGCATCGAATCCGTAAGAAGAAACTCGATGGACAAATCAAATTTTGAAGAATTGACTTCTCAAAATGGTAAATTTTATTTTAATTTGAGGACGACAAACGGTCAAATTATCGGTTCAAGTCAGATGTATGAAACAGAAAATTCAGTAAAAAACGGGATTATATCGGTAGAGATGAATGCTCCTGATGCCGATATCGAAGAATTGTATTAATTTAAATAAATTTATAACTAATTTTACAGCCATAATACATAGAATATGGCTACGATTCAAATACAAAATACGGACGCAATTCAACATGCTGCCCGTGAATTTATTGCTTTCATGGGAGGCAATACTGTTTTTGCATTCAAAGGAAAGATGGGGGCAGGGAAAACGACCTTTATCAAAGCAATATGTGAAGAAATGGGAGTAACCGATGTAATAAACAGTCCTACTTTTGCTATCATTAACGAATACAGATCGGATACTACCGCCGAACTGATTTATCACTTCGACTTTTATCGTATCAATAGCATACGTGAAGCCTATAACATCGGCATAGACGATTACTTCGAAAGTGGAGCCCTCTGCTTTATCGAGTGGCCGGAAAAAATCGAAGAGCTCCTACCCGAAGATGCGGTTTTTGTAACCATTGAAGAACAAGAAGACGGTTCAAGACTCGTTACTTTATAACTTCAACCTGCGAAGCCTTTGTACGTCCCTGTGTTTGTGTATCATACATCGCTTCGCATTGTACTGCCGGAAGAATATATTTACCGGCATAAGCAGCCTGAAGTCTTACTTTGAAAATTTTAACCTCACTCCGTCTCAAGTCAAAATAAGTAAAAATACGATCGTCACGAACATCTCTGAAAGAATAATTTTCCTGCGGCGTTATCTCTCCTTCGCCACGCATCATTCTCTCATTGAAGATTTCCCATCCGGAAGGAATAATCTGGGTCAAAGCCAAATCCGCATAATCATTTATACCACTGATATTTACAACTTTTATCCTGGCAATAAAATCCGTTCCCTGTTTAATAGAACTCACATCCAAAGAATGTCCGTTCATATCGGCATAACTGACTTCAAGTCGCAGATTATTAGAAATCACGGGCAAAGTATCCTTGAGTGGTTTAAATTTAGAAGTCAGGCTCACATACAGATTTCCGGTCCCCATATTTTTCAATTTTACCATGCCTGCCGTTTTATCCGACGGAATATCTATTTGAGTGACCGCTTTCGCCGTTTTCAACAAATTCCGGGATTTTCCGTTTAAACTCCAATCTGCTTCAATCATGCCTTTCCCCATTTTATTGGCAAACTCTCCCATGGCCATTAACGAATACGCAGTGGATTGTGTACTGAAATAAGATTCGGAAGAAAGATTCTTTGAAATACGTTTGGCTTGTTCCAATGCTTTCGGCATATTATTCAAAAGAACCAGGGTTTCCAACACCATTGCTTCGTCACGGGAATAAGAACCATAGGTTGCATTGCTGGAAGAATAAGGATTAACAAAAGCTTCTACATTGAATATCAATTCATTGGCAATATCTTTTTTCCCATCCAGAGCATAAGCGGCAGCCAAACGCCAACGAGCCTGTTGAGACAATCCCTGTAGTTCCTTCAAACGGTTCATCGCTCCATACTCCGGAACACCGGCTAAGACCAAGGTATACAATCTGTAAGCCTGTTGTAAATCTTCCTGGCTGTACAAATAACGCGATTGGCTATGGTCTGTTTCGTACTGCCAGTTCATTGCAATTGTCCTCTGCAAAGATTTCCACCGGTTCAAAACCTGTTCATTCACATCATAACCTTTCTTACGGGCCTCAACAAGGAAATGTCCTACATACGAATTGATCCAAGCATAAAAAGAAGTCTGTCCCGGCCAATAGGCAAAACCGCCACTCTGTAATTGACGGCCATATAACCGGCGAATAGCTTCCCTCACATTCTTCCCGATTCTGTCTTTTTCCTTCTCATCCAAATTTTTGAACTGATCGATATATAACAACGGAAATGCTTTAGAAACCAATTGTTCCGAACAACAATGTTGATAATCATTCAAATAATCAAACCTTCGATTAATATCCACAGAAGGAATACGGGACACTTCTAATTTAACCCAACTCTCATTTGAATTTTCTTTTAAATTATAAGAGAATATTTCCTCCTGACCGGGAGAAAGTAATTGAGAGACTTCTTCTATCACTGCCGGATTAGGATTTCTCACTTGAATTTCGATCGTTTCCGTTACCGATTCGCCATTTCCGGTCGCTGTCACTTTTACTTTCTCCACACCGGTTTGAGTCCCTACTTTGAGTGAAAAATAGACTATTTCATCACCAATTTTCGAAAATTTAACCGGTTTGGATGAAGAGTCAATCACTTTCGATAATCCTAAGGTTTCCACCTTCACGACAACATTTTTCACGGAATTTTCCATGGCAAAAACATTGACCGGCAACAAAATATCCTCACCTACACTCATAACCCGGGGCAAAGTAGGTAAAATCATTAACGGATTTTTTACAGGAACGGTTTTCTCAACATTCCCATAAGCTCCGGATTGCTCGGCAACAACCATTGTACGCACAGAACCTACATAAGGAGGAAGCTGTAATTTATGCGTACCGGTTTCTCCCTTCTTTATCGCAAACGGGCCTAAGAATTTCACTACCGGTTTGAAACGGTTGGCTTTTTCATTCACCGGTTTTAATGCTTCATCCCCTCCGATACTGAACAGAGACGAAAACTTTCCGCCAAAAGCGCCAATCACATAATCATATATATCCCAGGTACGAATTCCAAGAGCTTCACGGGAATAAAATTCATTCCACGGATCAGGAGTTTTGAATGCCGTGAGATCCAAAAGCCCTTCATCCACAATAGCCAAAGTATAAGTCATCGGCCGTCCTGATTTTTCTTTCACTTTCACTGTAAATTCTTTTTCCGGGCGTAACATTTCGGGCATTTCAATAACAGGATGTAAAGTTGAATTTTTATTGGTTACCATAACAGAAACCACTCCGTATAAACGGATCGGCATGTCATTTGTGGTCTGTGCATGAGGCTGCAAAAGGCTGACATGAATATAAAAATTCGGAGCCATTTCTTCCGTCACCTTGAATTTATATTTGGAATCCTTTTCATTTTCCACATCAACCCAACTACGGCTAATAACAGAAGTGCCATTCTCCAGGGCAACCAAAGCCCTCCCTTTTGAAGCTTTTGGAATGATAACGGTTACCTCCTCTCCTACCTCATATGATTTTTTATCCGTAGAAAAGGACAACATGGTTATTCCATTCGGGTCTGTCTTCATGGAACGTCCTCTCCAGGAAGGCCAATCAACATATACTATTTTTCCTGTTGCATGTCCACTCTCCTTATCTTTAACATAAACCAAATATCTTCCCCAATCCGGGTAATCAACTCTGAATTTTATACGGGCTTTACCGCCCTTTGAAGCAATATTTTCCGATAAAACCGGTTCTTTTGAATTTCCATTAATATAGGCATCCAGTGATTCGGTATTACTTTCCCACCACCAACTCCAGCCTATTTTATATACCTTGTATTCTATGTTCTGTCTGTCAACCGGTTTCCCATCGCTATTCAAAGTTACAATATCGAACATCTTATCCTGATCCGTCTCGATATACCCATCTTCGTCCGTCTGGTTTACATTAATCCCCACGTACGCAGAAAAAGGAGAAAAAGGCATACTCTGAACGAAAGTACTGACATCTCCGCCCGGTTCAAAGACACGGCTGATAAATGTTGCCTGCAACATTCCCGGAGCATTTTGAGCTTCAGGTAATTTCAAGTCGAATCCGGCATTCCCTTCCACATTCAGATTTCCTTTAAAAACATCGATTTTATCGGTATAAAAAGAACTGGCGGGATTATTAAACACATATTTTTCATATCCCTTGAATTGAGTCGCCACCTTAGCCAACGACATTTCAACGGCAGCCTTCAGCCCGCTCGCCTTCGTACCGGTCAACCAATTAGAAGAAAGGATCGTCCGGACAGATCCTTTGGATGCATCCAACCGCGTTACCGGAATATCTAAATTAACTTTCAATCGATTCGGTTTTATCGCTTCAATCCGAAGTGATTTATGAAATGAAGCTCCCCCCACTTTCACATAAGCATTCCAAACTCCGGTAATATCATCCGGATCCGTTGAGATGTGAAAAACATGAAAACCATTGAGCCCGTTGATAGATGTTTGTTTCGTATAAAACTGCCCTTTAGGATTATAAATTTCTATGGAAACCGGATGGGAATCCGGGATTTTACGCAATTTATCTTCTAAAATAAAACCGATATGTAAAGTATCCCCGGGACGCCATACCCCTCGTTCACCGAAAACAAAACCTTTCATTCCCTTTTGAGTTTCCTTTCCTCCCACGTCAAAACGGCTTAACGATTTCTCTTCACCATCTACAAGCCGGAGATAAGCTTTCTGATTTCCGGATTCTGCAGTCAGAATAAACGGTTTTCCCTTCAACTCAATCATTGCAAAACCGTCTCCATCGGTTTCCGACGAACCGACGACTTGCAATTGAAAATTGTACGCTTTGACTTTTGCCCCTTTTAATGGATTGGTATTCAATATATTATTAACCACAACCCATAATTTACCTCCGGTATTTGCTTTTACAATAACCCCGACATCAGAAGCCAAAACATTACAGGCTGTTTTCGTATTTTCAGCCAACATATAGTAGCTTGATTTTGAAGGGTCATTCCGGTCATTCCAATCATATTCTTCCCAATCAATTTCATTTCCACTCCAATAATAAGTCTGAGGTATATCCCATACAGCCTCATCTTCTTCCGAAAGAGCATCCGAATCAATGCGGGCCAAACTTTCGTCAGGGATAAAACCGGTTCGATCATGGTTCGAAAGATAAAGAGAATATTCCTTTTTAAAAGAAAGTTGAATCCTGTAAATTGCTCCGGGTTCCTGGTTTATTACATCAGCTAAATCAATGGAGAAATGATTCCACTTGTCTAATTTTACACCAGGATCGGTATCCAGAGGAATCGTTTTCCTATAAATCAATCTGCCTGAACGGCGCAATTCGTTATCTGAAGAAAGCGTATTGGATTGCATAAACATCAACACATTTTTTTCATAAATACGAATTATCTGCAAATCAACAGCACGAATATTAACCGATTTAAACGGCAAAATCAGATTTTTAGAATCAGGAAGAATCGAACCGGGATTGGCTATTTCCACACGGGGTTTCAAAGACTCGGCGACAAGGGAATAAGTAGTTTCGGACGACAGGGACTCTCCCTTATAGTTTTGAACCGCCTTATCTATCCGGACAGTAAATTCCTTCAAATCTCCTTTTTCAAAAAATACGTTTACAATATTTCCTTCTTTTTGAAAAACATAATCAGAAATTTCCTGAATATTGATTAATCCTCTCAAATCCTGAGCAGAAGAAAGCGGATCGGAGAATACAATCCCGATTCCGTTTTCCGGTTCCGTAATCAACCGGGCATTTAAAACACAAAAAGGCTTCAATGCGGGAATTCGAACCGATTCCTCAATCTTTCTGTCCACTCCGATGAGGGCACCGTCAATATAAATGTTCAAGGTCCGGTTGTCCTGATCCCTCTTGATATTTTCAATTGTAATTCCGTATTCGGTCGGAACCGGAGTAGGCTCTATTTTCACAGTATGCGTATGATCTCCTTTGATTTCGACAAGGACCATTTTCTTCACCTGTTCCAGGTTAACTCTGTCTCCAAACCGGAGTATCCCTTCTATCGAAGCAACTTCCGGATTGGATTCATCCACAAAATAAGGATGCATCTCCAGTCCGAAATTCTGAGGAGTCACCCGAAAAGAAAAAGCAAATTTGCTTAATTTCTTTTCTACATTCATTACTTTCCCCAAACGGAAAGATGCATTGTACAATGTTCCCTGCTTTAATTGTCCGGAATCAGGCACAAACTCAACAGTACGATTATTTATCCAATAGGTTTTCCCTTTAATTGACGGAGAAAATTTGAATAATTCATCTTTCAATTCAATATTCAACTCAACGACAGGCTGTTCCTGAGCAAACTCAATCTTTATCGTCGACTGGGAAGAAATGGATCCTCCCGTAAAAGCATTGATATAAGGCGCGTATTCCGAAGAAGGAATAATTTCTTTGTTTTGGCTACATGAAAACAAAATCAAACTCATTAAAAAACAATAGCAAAAATAATCGTGAAATTGAACTTTTTTTTTCATAATGGACATCGTTTTTGTGATAAATCACCTAATTTCCTCTACTTATAACTGCAACTTTGAAAAACAATAGGTAATAGTTAGAAATTTTATACAAATGTAATCATACTTTCTTGTCTTTAAAACAACCCGGGACATCAATTTTGTTTCAAATATTTGAAAAAGATGTCAAAATTTTCATCCCCATCGTTCATTTTCTCATTAAATATTACAATGCTGTACATTCCGAGTTATCAAACCGGTATTCCATATTTCTAATTTAACTTAAGACAAATGATATGCCATAAAATCAACAAATATACACCTCAAATTTTCAAATATACACTTTTTATCTATTTCAAAAACATATTTAATTGATATACAATAATTTAAATTTAGCATAATATACAAAAAAAAATAGAAAATATACACCATAGTTTCATAACTAAATTGTATATTTGTGGTGTTTTTATGACGTAAATATCTCTAACCCTTAACTATTAACTAACTATGGAAACATCAAAACGTTTTCTCAATTTCAGATTAATTTAACTATTAAATTTTTCATTAAATTTAAAGTATAGGTTAACTTTAATTCATCGAACCCGTTCTCTTGTGAAAGACAACGGGTTTTTTATGAAATATTGATTAACTTTGCGCCTTGAATAAAATCAATACGATTATGGCTTATAATTTTAACGAAATTGAAAAAAAGTGGCAGAATTATTGGAAAGAAAATAGCATTTACCGGGTAAAAGAGGATCCCGGCAAACCCAAATTCTATGTTCTGGATATGTTTCCCTACCCTTCCGGAGCCGGATTGCATGTAGGGCATCCTCTCGGATACATCGCATCCGATATCTATTCCCGTTACAAACGGCTGAAAGGATTCAATGTATTGCATCCAATGGGATACGACGCTTATGGCCTGCCCGCGGAACAATATGCCATACAAACCGGTCAGCATCCGGCAGTCACCACTCAGGAAAACATTGATCGTTATCGTAAACAAATGGACAAAATCGGATTCAGTTACGATTGGGATCGTGAAGTAAGAACCTGTGAACCGGGTTACTACCGATGGACTCAATGGGCTTTCATCCAAATGTTTAATTCTTATTATTGCTACGATGCGCAACAAGCCCGTCCCATTGCCGAACTGATGGATGTGTTCGGACAACAGGGAACGAAAGGTCTGAATATCGCCTGCAGCGAAGAACTGAATTTCACGGCAGAGCAATGGAATTCGAAAACGGAAAAAGAACAACAGGAAATCCTTCTCAATTACCGGATTGCTTACCTGGCCGACACCATGGTAAATTGGTGTCCTGCCCTGGGAACGGTACTGGCCAATGACGAAGTCAGTGAAGGCGTTTCCATCCGGGGAGGATATCCGGTCGAACAAAAACGGATGCGGCAATGGAGCCTGCGCGTATCGGCTTATGCTCAACGCCTGTTGGACGGATTAGAAGCTATCGATTGGACCGATTCCCTGAAAGAAACGCAAAAAAACTGGATTGGCCGCTCGGAAGGCGCTGAGATGCAATTCAAAGTGAAAGATTCCAATCTCGAATTTACGATATTCACGACCCGAGCCGACACGATTTTCGGAGTTACCTTTATGGTACTGGCTCCTGAAAGCGAATATGTTTCTCGCGTTGTTACCGCAGAACAAAAAGCGGAGGTGGAAACTTACCTCAATTCCGTCAAACGACGCACGGAACGCGAACGGATTGCCGATCGCAAAGTGAGTGGGGTATTCACAGGTTCGTATGCCATCAATCCATTCAACGGAGAAGCGATTCCAATCTGGGTTTCCGACTATGTATTAGCAGGATACGGAACCGGAGCTATTATGGCTGTACCGGCACACGACAGCCGGGACTACGCTTTTGCCAAACATTTTAACCTGCCGATCATTCCATTGATTGAAGGTTGTGATATTTCGAACGAAAGTTTCGATGCCAAAGAAGGCATTATGATGAATTCGGGATTTTTGAATGGTTTGACCGTGAAAG
>JAITTA010000092.1 GCA_031287395.1 Dysgonamonadaceae bacterium
ATGGAATAAATATCGTCGTAGCCCAACATGATTTTGCTTCCGGCGGTTTTGTTTATTTTTCCCAACGAATGAATAATGGCCAGGTGATCGTTCATTGAAGTCCCAACAGGAAGATTTAACGCCGTATTGTCGGTAAATGCCTTTTGCAAAGCCGCAGGCTCGCCTGTCAAATATTGATAGTCGGGCCTATTGAGACCGCAAAGGTAAAAATAACCCCAGTCGATGCGTACATTATCGCCTTTTTTACCCAAGACTTTTTGTTCTATGCTGCCGGTTTTCAGATAAGTCAAACCGTTTTTCGTTATTTTTTCGGAGCGATTGTCCTGATAAGGTTTGTTCAACGCCCAGGCCGGCGCTGCTTCGAAATACACTCTTACATCATGCGCTGCACCGTCGTTGGGCGTTACCCGGTAAGAGAGGTAATTCACCGGACAGGAAATCAGATGGAGGTTATCGGGCAATAACGGTGCGGTAAACGTCAGCTCCAGATTTACGGGACCGCAAGTAAATGTGTAATGCGTTTGCGTAGCTTGTACGTCCACAGAAGTTTGCCGGGCGGTTTGCACTAATTTGTTTTCCGTCGCGATATTTGCGCTTAACCCCGCGTCGGCCAGCGCTTCTCCTGCCGTATTGACACAGTGCAGGGCGATCACGTTGCGTCCGGGTTTCAACGTTTGCATGGCTTTTTCGGGCAATACAATTGTTTTTCCGTCGCCGCAGCAACCGGCTTTTAGTACTTCTACGCCGTTGATGTAGATTTCCATATCATCGTCGTTCGAATAATTGAGATACATTCGGCCGGCAATGTCTTTTTTCGAGAGATTTATTTCGCGCCGCAACCAGATTTCGCGGTTGGGATTTTCCCACAGCGTGCGTACTGCGGTTGCATTTTTAGTTCCGAAAGCCGCTTTGCCGCGTTTCCATGCCTTGTCGTTGAATCCCGGCAAATACCAGTCCGGCTCCGGTTGCGTGAATGTATAAGCGCCTGTCCATATTTCTTCGCCTGCCATTTTTGCGACAGCTTTAGATATTATGGTTTCACTGCCCATGAAGCGATAGACTTGTCCGTCGACGCATATGGCGCCGAGCAACGGAAAATCTTCGCCTGTCCAGTGTTTCACCGACCCGTCGTACAGGTTGTCGGTAAACGCCCAGGCCGAGGTATAAGGATCAATTGTCACCAGCGGATAAGCCGGTGCGCGCAGGGTATTTTTTCCCGTAGCGTAAACCGGATGGACAACAAAGGCTATCCATCCGATTATAATTAAAAAAATGGTTTTCTTCATCATGAAATTATTTATGGAATTATTACTTCCAACGTTTCATTATAGTTACACCGCCGGGTACCGCTGCCTTTGGGTGTATTGTAGTTGATACGGGATGTGGTGCGGACGAATACCATCCGTTGAAGAAACTGTCGCTGTAGCCTCCCATCGGTTCGATTTTCGTCCGGAAGTCGCCTTCCCTCAAGGAATAAACGGTCCGTCAATGCGAATATTGTACGTGCCCTTAAACTATTTTGAAAGATACAGTTCACCGAATTGTGAAAAAGTCCCCGGATTTGTTTAACTTGAATAATTCCGGTATTTTTGCACCGTGATGAAACAAATTCTACTTTTTCTAATCTTTGTATCGATTCCTTTCGGTTTTATAGCTCAGACTAAGTATGAGATACGTGCAGCCTGGCTGACAATCAATCATGCTTTGGATTGGCCGGATTCTCCTGTTCGCAATCAAGGTGATATTACCAGGCAGAAACAGGAGTTTTGCCGGATATTGGATGAGCTGAAGTCGGCTAATTTCAATGTGGTCTTTCTTCAGACCCGGATACGGGGAAACGTGATTTATCCGTCTGCAATAGAACCCTGGAGCAGCTTTGTTAATTGGGGTTCGTCATTGAATCCGGGATACGATCCTTTGGCTTTTGCAATAGAGGCCTGTCATGAACGCGGTTTGGAGTGTCATGCCTGGTTCGTGACGTTTCCTTTGGGTTTGGAGAAAATCAATGGAAAACCCAATAATTCACCAACCATCATTAAGAATAAAGGTTTGGTGAAAAAGTTCAGGGGAGAGTTGTATCTGGATCCGGGAAATCCTCAAACGCGTATCTATTTACTATCATTGGTAAAAGAGATCGTGTCCCGTTATGATATCGACGGATTTCATTTCGATTATATCCGTTATCCGGACCGGGCTTCTGATTTCCCGGATCAGGACAGTTATAGTAAATACGGACAAAAACAGGGTATTGAGTTGTGGAGGAGGAATAATATCAATCAGTTGGTTTATGCCGCTTATGATACAATAAAATCGTTGAAACCCTGGGTTGTTGTCAGTAGTTCCGTATTGGGAATGTATCAGAAAATCCCGGGAAATGTCCGGGCTCACTGGACTGCCTATTCGAGCGTATTCCAGGACCCGGTAGACTGGCTCAGTAGGGGGAAGCACGATTGGATAGTTCCGATGATGTATTATTCGGATGATTTGTTTTTTCCTTTTGTTGAAAACTGGCAGGAGCATAATTGCAACAGGTATGTGGTTCCGGGTATTGGTTTGTATCGTATGGACCGGAATGAAGGGGGATGGAATGTTTCCACTATTCTGGATCAAATCCGGTATTCCCGTTTGTCCGGGACCCAGGGAAATGCTTTTTACAGGACCCGGTATTTGATGGACAACATGAAAGGGGTATCCGATTCTATAAAAACCGGATTCTACCGGTATCCTTCTCAATTGCCGCCGATATACTGGCAAGATAGTATTGCTCCTGTTGTTCCTGGTAAACCGGACGTCGTCCAATCGGGAGATTCCCTTCAAATCACCTGGGAGTATCCGGAGGTTTTCGAAAAACTTCGTTTCAGCGTTTATTGTTCCGGAAGTTTTCCGGTGGATATTGAAAATCCGGAGAATTTACTGGCAGCACGTATTCCGGATACCGGATTTTCCATACCGGTTGATCGGAACAAGGAAAAGGGATATTATTTTCTGGTTACTGCCGTCGATCGTTATCACAATGAAAGCGAGCCTTCTAAAGTCGTGTTTTTCTACATGGGTTCGTTAGAAAAATAGTTTATCTCAGGGTTCCCGCATTTTGTGACAGCGGAAGTGAAATACTGACGCCCCAACTGTCGTAGTCGAATCGCTCCAATCCTGCGAAAATACCGACGCCAATGCCTAATTCTCCGAATAATGAAAAGGAAAGAGAATAACCCCATTCGGAATAATACTTTTTATCTGGAGTATGTAAGAATTTTCCGTGAATGGATTCTTTCACCGGTTTCCCGTGTAGGAATGGTAACCGTTTCAGCATCAGGTATTCCGACTGGAAATTAACAAAAGCTTGTACCCAGTTTTTATTGGTAGAGTAGGTGTAATAGGGTAGAAGGATAAAAGATGTTTCCAGAATATTACCCGTAATCAGTTGATCGGCCGAATTGAAATGTTTGTAGTCGATGTAATTGAATTCGTTGTTGTTGAAGAATTTTCCGGCATTTATCCGATAATACAACCGGTTAAAAAGTCCCAGTCGTATATTTTGTGCGATCATAAAATTCAGGCAGTAAAACTCCGAATATTCGGAACCTCCGTCGATCCCTTGACTGAAGATAGCCCGGAATGTGGGGAAGCGGGTTTTTACATATTGTTTCTTACCTTTCGTAATCATATAGTACAATTCAGGAGTGTATTGTAATCCGATATCATACCTTGTTAACCTGTTGTATTGCTCGTTTAGACTGCCCTGATAAGGAGGGATATTCGGTGTTATGTCTTTCTTGCGGCCAAAGAAACTGTAAGTCGTGTGATTATCGAGAGGGATACGATCCGCAATTTCAAGGCCGGTAATTACTTTTGCTCCGTTAGCGATATCGACGGAATTTTCGACTTTGAAGAAATTTTTCTGATAAAATTTAGCTTTGTTGATCCCCAAGATAGAAGAATAAATTGCATTTTCCAGTCTCGTCATCCCGTTATCTTCAAGATAATCTTCGGAAACGCTCCCTATTGAAATCTTCAATAAACCGAATTGCATTGGAGCATAGGTCAATTCCGTGTCCACAGTCCATAATAAACGTTTCCGTGCAAGGGCCCAATGGGCGGAGGGTTTCATTTTCCAGAAAGAATGTTCTTTGCGTTTGATGTTGAGTTCAAATCCGGTTCCGAGCCAGAATCCGTCCACGAAATTGTATTCCGGAACAATTCCGAGGAGACTGCCGTATTTGAAAATGATTTTGGACGAATCGTTGCCGACTTGTCCTCCTGCCAATGCATTGAACCAGGAATATCCTTTTTTTCCTGATTTTGCATCCTTGATGGAATCGACTTTATTTTGGAGGGTATCTTTACGGGCATAACTTGAAATTTCTTCATCGTTGAGCGTTATGCTGCGGATATCCGTCCAATATATCGAATCCCGTTTGGTTGAGAGGGAGTCGGCTTCGCGTTTGTATCTTTCGTCCCGGGATTTGATTTCCAGGTTTTTTTTCTCTTTTTTAGGCTTTATTTTCCGGTCTTGTCCGGCCAGGGCAATAATAGAGTCGTTTAACAGGACATGGGTATATTTCACCGAAGATAAATAATCGAAAACAAATTTAACTCCCATAAATCCGGCGTCGATATGGGATTTAAAACTGGTAACCAAATAAACATTATCGGCTATATCATTGAAGTGAAGGGTATAACTGACTTTCCCAAGTTCCGTATTGCGGATCAGCTCGGCGCCACGGATGTCCCAGTAGTCGTCGGCAATATACAAATACCCGCTGTATAGTTTAGGATCATCGAATTTAGGTATGATTTTTATTTTACTGATGTTGACACCGTCGATTTCTTCGAAGTCTTCGTACCGAAATCTGTAATAAGAAAAAGTTTTCGGATGGAGGAGCGCCCCGTCGTACTGAGCATAGAGGGAACCCTGGAAGATACCCATAGCTTCTTTTGCAATCGAATCGTTCGGTATAGAGCTTGAAAATGCTTTGACGGTTTGGGTGTAGGTATCCGGATAAGTATATTTTATTTCACTATACGATTCCTGAAGAAAGAGTTTATCTTTATAAAGTTTAATTTGTTCGCCTCCCATTTTTTCAATCAATTTGGGAATATGCAAGGATTTTCCTGCTCCTTTGATGTAGGCTTCACAAGTGAATTCTTTCACCTGAGCCAGGTGGAACGGGGCTTTTTCAACGGCTTTCCGTATGATTTTATAGGCAGGGTCTTCCCCGGAACGTACAACGACTTCCGATAAATCGAAAGAGGTTGCGGTCAGAGTAATTTCCAGGTACACCGGATTAGCATCTTTTTTAATTGAAAATGTTTTATTGAGGGGTGTATATCCCAGGCAGGAGAAAGTACAATTGTAATTTCCTTCCGGCAAAGAGACCTGAAATTCTCCATCGGTATTACAAATTAATCCCTGTTTATTTTCTTTGATGTAAACTGTTGCTCCGGAGATTGGCTCTCCTGATGTTTTCATCACTTTTCCTTTGAAATTTTGTGAAAATAATATATTATGAGATAGAAAAAATAAGAATATAGATACTAATAAGTACTTCATTGTCGCATTAGTGATAATTTGTTGCAAATGTAAAATAAAAAAGCATACATGTAAAAAGATTAACTTTTTTTATTTTTCCGGGGAAAAACGTACCTTTGTAATTTAAAGAAGACCGGAAGACCGGAAGATTGTAAGACCGGAAGATTGTAAGACCGTAAGACTGTAAGACCGTAAGATAGTGTTCTTCAAAGGTCATAAATTTTATACAAATGAATATCAAAGCAGCTGAATTTGTAATGAGTAACACTGATGTGATGAAATGTCCCCAGGATGGCTGGCCGGAATACGCTTTTATCGGCCGGTCGAATGTGGGAAAATCATCATTGATCAATATGCTCGTCAACCGGAAAGGTTTAGCCATGACATCGTCTACGCCCGGTAAAACGCAATTAATCAATCATTTTTCCATTAATGGCGAATGGTATCTGGTCGACTTGCCCGGATACGGATATGCCCAACGTGGGAAAAAAGGCCGGGAAAAAATAGAAGAAATTATTCGTTCATACGTGGAAAAAAGGGATTTGTTGACTTGCCTTTTTGTCCTGATCGATTGCCGGCATGAAGCTCAGAAGATAGATCTGGAATTCATGGAATATTTGGGAGAAAACAGCATCCCTTTCGCTGTTATTTTTACAAAAACAGATAAGATTTCAAATTTCCGCCTGAAAGAAAATGTAGAAAAGTACAAAGTTAAGCTGCTGGAAACCTGGGAGGAGCTTCCTCCGATTTTTTTCACTTCTTCGGAGCATAAAAAGGGTCGGGATGAAATTCTGAATTATATCGAAGAGATCAATCAATCGTTAGAAGAGTAGATTTTATTGACGGCTTCGGAACTGAACCACATCATAAATTTCCGCAACTTCCGGCTTGGGAAGAATTGGAAGTTAATTGAGGGGGAATCTACGTGTAAAAAAATAAATTATTCAATATTCTTTTTGCTGGGAGGAATTGTGTTATCCTGTGGTAAAGGAAATAAGGAAGAAAAAAGTATGGAAGAATATAAGAAAGGAACATTCGGTTATGATCTGCAATATCTAACTCGGAAAGATGATGGCTTGATTGTATTAACGGGAGAAGAAGGGAAACAACAAATCATTGTCTCTCCCAAATATCAGTCCAAGGTATTTACCAGTACCGCCACAGGTTTGTCTGGAAACAGCTTGGGATTTATTAATTATAAATTCTTCGATGCGGGAGTAATAGATAAACATATGAATGGGTATGGAGGAGAAAATCGTTTTTGGCTGGGTCCGGAAGGAGGGATGTATTCCGTTTATTTCGAATCGGGAAAGGAACAAATTTTTGACAACTGGCATACGCCGAAACCAATTGACATTGAACCTTGGGATATTGTGAGTTCGGATAGACAAAATGTCGTATTAAAGAAGGAAATACAGGTCGAAAATTACTTGGGAACAGTGATGAAATTGAACGTTGATCGTAAAATCGGCTTGATTGAAACAAATGAGGCCTGCCGGATGCTTGGGCTAGAAAACAATTCCGGATTCGACCTCGTAGCGTATACGACCGATAATGTCATTACAAATCTGAATGATTTCGAGTGGACCAAAGAAACGGGAACAATCTGTATCTGGGTGTTGGATATGTTTAATCCGGCTCCCCGTGCAGTTACGATTGTCCCCTTCAACGAAGGCGGCGAAACAGAACTGGGAAAAATTGTTACCTCAGATTATTTCGGCGAAATTCCGGCCGATCGTTTAAAAATGAAAGGGAATAATATTTTTCTTAAAACCGATGGCTTGTATCGCAGCAAATTGGGTTTGAACGGTAAAAGGACGAATGGGATTGCCGCCAATTATGATCCGGATTCTAAACGTCTGACCATTACAACCTTTGAAGTGGACAAAGACGCCGTTTACCTCAATCAGGAATGGAATCCGGAAAAGAATCCTTTGATTGGAGATGCCATGAATGCATATAACGACGGCCCTTTGGCCGACGGAAGTATGATGGGTCCTTTCCTTGAATTGGAAAGCGTTTCTCCAGCCGCATTCTTAAAACCGAGGGATTCGCTTGGCCATAAACATACGGTTTATCATTTTATTGGCGAAGAAGCCGATCTGAGTCCGATTACGAAAAAATTACTGGGAGTTTCTATTGATGAGATTCATAAATGGAGACATGAATCCGCTTATTCCCAAAGCCATCTGGGGAGCTAACTACGGTGCCGGAATTTATCCGGATGTAGGAAAATCCCAAGATGTTATGGGACAAGGATTCCTGAAAGAATATATTCCGGATGGAAAAAATCACCGTCTATATTTCCCGTTGTATAAAAAATATTTGGGAATGGGTGAATTTTTGGAAACGATTAAATAAAACGGCAAATAAAGATGTGCGATATTTTAGTATCTTTGCCCCGTATTTGGTGTTTTCAATAAGTAAACAATAGATAAAATGAATTGGTTTGAGTGTAAAGTCGCTTATGAAAAAATAATGGAGAATGGTGCTCCGAAAAAAGTTACGGAATCCTATTTGGTAGATGCTTTGTCGTTTACGGAGGCAGAGGCCCGCATCTTGGAAGAAATGAAGCCTTTTATCAGTGGGGAAATGACTATTGCCGACATCAAAAGGGCCCGTATTGCGGAACTTTTTTTCAATGAGAATGGCGACCGTTATTACAAGGCGAAGGTACAGTTTGTCACTTTGGACGAAAAGAGTGGTGCCGAGAAGAAAACATCCGTGCAGATGTTGGCCCAAGCTTCGGATATCAAAGAGGCAATGGCTGTCATCGATCAGGGAATGAAAGGAACTATGGCCGATTATGTTATTGCATCTGTCACGGAAACAATGATTATGGATGTATTCCCTTTTTCGGCCGAAGAAAAGAAATAGGTAGAAAGATGAGTATCGCACAGCAACTTCATGAAGTCTGGAATCAATTGCCTGACCGGACGCGTCTGGTAGCTGTTTCAAAATTTCATCCGTTAACCGTTATCCGGGAAGCGTATGATGCCGGGCAGCGGATTTTCGGGGAAAGCCGTGTACAGGAATTGGTAACGAAATACGAAGAATTGCCCGGAAACATTATCTGGCATTTTATCGGACATTTACAGACTAATAAAGTCAAATACATTGTTCCTGTTATAGATATGATTGAAAGTGTCGATAGTCTGCATTTGCTCCGGGAAATCGATCTCCAGGGAAGGAAATTCAATCGTCGGGTCCATGTTCTGCTCCAGATTCATATTGCTGCGGAAGAGACGAAGTTTGGTTTTACTTTTGATGAATGTCGTCAATTGCTCTTATCCGGAGAAGTCCGGAAGATGAAAAATGTTTGTGTTTGCGGACTGATGGGAATGGCTACGTTCACTGAGAATCAGTCCCTGATTCGGACCGAATTTGCGGGTTTGGCTGATTTTTTTAAGAAAATAAAACAGGAATTTTTTGAAAATGATCCTGAATTCAGAGAAATATCCATGGGCATGAGCGACGATTATTTGCTTGCAATTGAGGAAGGAAGCACCCTTGTCCGGATTGGAAGTAAATTGTTCGGACAGCGGATTTAGTATTTTTTTACCATATTAAATTTAAGAATTGGGAATTTATTTCTAGTTTTGTGAAATATATCTATATCAATTTGCTATGGGAAATACTTTTGAGACCAGATTTGCAGGTTTGAATTTGAAAAGCCCTATCATCATAGGAAGTGCCGGATTAACAAATAGTGCGGAGAAAAACAAAGAACTGGAGCGGTCCGGAGCAGGAGCAGTGGTGTTGAAATCATTATTTGAAGAGCAAATTGCCATGCAATCCGAATGGATGCTTGAAAATAGTGATTATCCCGAAGCGGACGACTATATACGGAATTATGTTAAGAGTAATGAAATATCCGATTATATTAAGTTAATACAGCAATCCAAATTGCAATGTTCCATTCCGGTGGTTGCGAGCATTAATTGTTATAAACCGGGTTCGTGGGTCGATTTTGCCCGCCAGATTGAAATGGCCGGTGCGGATGCCATTGAATTAAATGTATTCGCCCTGAATACGGAAATCAATACGGGTTCGGATTTTCTTGAGAATACCTATATCCGGATACTTGATAAGGTGAGAGAAAAAGTGAATATTCCTGTTATAATAAAGATGAGCAAGATGTTCAGTAACATTGTGGAAATGGTTAACAGGCTTTATGCTCACGGAGCTTCCGGGGTGGTGTTGTTTAATCGCTTTTATCAACCGGATATTGATATTAATAAATTGCAGGTGGTTTCAGGACAGGTTTTCAGTTCCCATACGGATATTGCCGAAACATTGCGATGGACAGGGATTGTTTCGGGTCGTATTCCTCAAATCCCGATTGCTTCGTCTACAGGAATTCAGGATTGGGAAGATGTTGTAAAATGTATTCTGGCGGGAGCTTCTGCTATTGAAATCTGCAGTGCGGTTTATCAGCATGGTCATGAAATCATTTCTCAGATGAAACGAAGTATGGAAGAGTGGATGCATTCCATGAATTACAAGAGTATTGACGATTTTCGCGGGAAATTAAACTACATCAGTATTTCAGACCCTTCCCTTTATGAACGGGTACAGTTTATGAAATATTTTTCCAACCGCGATTAATTATATTGCAAGTAAACATCCTTAAAATAGATCCGGTTCGTTTTTCTGTTTTTACGCTTCATCGATGATCATTCCGCTACCGAGACAAAGTTTGCATTCTTTGTCGTAAATCACGCCGAATTGCCCGGCTGCGATCCCTTGTATCTTATCTTCGGATTCGATGCGATAGATATCTCCGATTTTCCGGAGTTTCCCGGAAGTAAATTCGGGAGTATGGCGGATCTTGAATGAAATTTCTTTTTCATCCTGAAAGTTGCCCCAAGGATCTTCCGTAATGAAACTGAATCCTTGCAGATTGATGATTTTTCCGTATTGTGTTTCGGGATCGTAACCGTTTGAGACATAAATAATGTTCCGGCCGATATCTTTTTTTACCACGAACCAGGGTCCTCCGCTCAGGCCCAGTCCTTTGCGCTGCCCGATCGTATGGAACCAATAACCGTTATGTGTTCCTATTTTTTCCCCGGTTTCATAATTGACTATTTTCCCCGGACGATCACCTAAATATCTTCGTATAAAATCGTTGTAGTTGATTTTCCCCAGAAAACAGATTCCCTGGCTATCTTTGCGCAGGGCGCTCGGAAGACCTTCGCGAACCGCAATTTCGCGTACTTCGCTTTTCTGGAGACGACCGATTGGAAACATCAATCTGGATATCTGCAGGTAATCGACTTGTCCGAGAAAGTAGGTCTGATCTTTCACTTTATCGGCAGCGGTCGATAAGTACACTTTTCCGTTCATTTCAGTGGTCGTGGCATAGTGTCCGGTTGCTATTTTATCGAATTCATGGCCCCATTTCCGTTCAAAACATCCGAACTTGATCAGCTTATTGCACATCATATCCGGATTTGGGGTCAATCCGCGTTTAACGGCATCAATGGTGTAACTCACCACGTTTTCCCAATACTCTTCGTGGAGAGATACGATTTCCATTTTACAACCGTATTTTTTGGCTATGTAAGAGGTCATTTCAATATCTTCTTCCGCCGGACAGTCGATGTATCCATCTTTATCTTCCATTCCTATTCTGATGTAAAAGATAGTCGGATCGTACCCTGTTTCTTTCAATTGATGGACGACCACGGAACTATCAACTCCTCTGATGGACGACCACGGAACTGTCAACTCCTCCCGAAACTAATGCTGCAATCTTCATGCTGCAAAGTTAAGAATAAAATTCAACTACCGGCTTTGTTTATTCTTATATAGAACTCCGTTTGATTATTTTCGACCGGTAAACTTAAGGTTATTAAACAGTTAAAAATCCTTCAGGAAATCCTCCAGGCTTTTTTTGTTTCCGGAGGAAATATTGAGGATATTTTTCAGTCGGGATTTGGTCGTTCTGAAATTGGTTTTGGAAAGTCCAAGGTATTTCATGATAGCATAAGAATCCAGACCGGTTTTAATCAGACAGGCCAGAATGATTTGTCTGTCTGTGAGTTTCGGATATTTAATTTTCAATCGTATGGTTATATTGTTAAATACCGAATTGAATTCCCGCAATACTTCCGTCCAAAGTTCGACCGGTAACTCGACCGGCGGTTTTCTTTTTTTTGATTCCGACAGGATATAGTCTTCCGATTTTTTCAAAATGAATATTCTCATTCTTTTTTCTTCTTCACTTTTATTCAATAGTTGCAGACGTCGATTCAAAAGTAGAATTTTTTTCTTATTGATAAAAATTCTTATAACCAGGACAAAAAAAAGAAATAATGATATTGAAATAAAAATATAGAATTCTTTGTTTCTTTTTCTGTATTTAGTCTCATATTCATTTATTTTATCTACAAGTGTATTGAAAGTATGAATTGTTTTATTCTTATCATTATTTAAGAGAAAGCAATATCCCATGTCCTTAATTATAAATGTTTCAAATTCGATCTTATTTTTTATCCGGGAGTAGTGTAATAGAAGATGATGATAGGCCTGTTCCGAGAATAATAAAGAATCTTCCGGATACATTCTTCTAAGCAGCAGTAATGCACTGTCTAAGTGTTCGCTTACGAGTTGTTTTGTCTTTTGAAATCTTTCCGGTTTTTGATAAGAAGTTTTTTCGCAGGATTCCAATCCACATACGAATACAAATACTAAAAAAAATAAAGTTTTTCATAAGTATAAAAAATAAATAATTATAAATGTATGCAAAACTATTATTTATTTTAAAATTAAAATGCTATTTGGATTTTTTTTGAATAGAAATTATAATTACCCAATTCCCTCCGAACAGCCCTTCGTAGGAAAGTATTTCAGAGAATCGCTGTCCGGAGAGGAGAGTGAGCCAACCCTGGATATACTAAAAATCCCGATGATCATTTGTAGACTACCGGGATTTTCTATCATTTTTTAGTTCCGGGCATACCCGAACATAAACTTGCTGATGTTGTTTTGAAGCTATCATTAACGCAGAGCATTTAATTTATTGGCTTCTCCAGCAATGTTGCGTGCTCCTCTTCTTCCTTTTTGTTAATATATTGGAAAAAAGTAATTTGATAAAGAAACTAACCATAATATTAATGTTACAATTAGGAACAATTTCGTACTAATTATTTCTCTGTATAACATTATTGATATAGACATTCCAACTATTCCAAACAAAGCATTTATCAATAACACCAAATTCGGATACATAAACAAAAATAATTTGTCAGTAAAATTATAACAATAATACAAATAAAGAGGAATCAACAATAATAGTGTATTTACACATATCGTTATAAATACAAGCACTTTAGTTATTTTACAATTTTTCATACCTTACCAATTAGAAGTTGCTTTTTTATATTCATCTTCATTGTTATATATCTGAAGACTAGCATTATTGTTCTTGTCTCTAGATACAGTCATATAGTAAGTTGTCGAAGTTGTAGATTTCTTATCAGGTATTTTAATTCCTGCAATTGTTTTATGACTCTCTACCTTTGTGGTAGTTTTGGTATAGCTAAATCCATAACTCGTTTTATCCGCATTATTTCCAAGCGTTGTAAAATCAGATATTTTATCGCTACCACTAAACTGATGGAAGTTCCCTTGTATTGATCCATATTTTTCTCTTAATGGAGATAAAGAATATGAACTTCTTAAATAATTTCCAAAACTTACAGCACGAGGCTCTGCAATATCTTTGCTATATCCAGCATTAGCAGAATTAAATACATTATTGCTATGGTCAAAGGCATGAAACGTTTCATGTCCCATCGCAACCATCGAATTTAGAGCACCACCATCGTATGGAATTTCATTATACCAAGGGTCGCCAACATAATTAATATCTAAACTGCTTGGGTCATATGAGCTACTTGTTGACCAAAACGTTGAATTTAATGTATATGTTTCATCTCTCCCTATTAGGTGGTTCATAACTTGACTCCCTAAACTTGTAGCTGCAATCTTAGCTACATTCTCCATTGCTCCTGCGTAATTATTAGCTATCTTAATTTTTCTGCCATCTGGATCTACGTACTTCACAGGGTTATTAAGACAATACGCATACGGACTCACCGAGTAATACTTCTCGGCCATAGGGTCCATCGTTGTAAATCTACCGATTGCCGGATCATACATCCTGGTGCCATAATCGTATAAATTCAATCCGTACATTTTGTCCAGTTCTTTGCCGTTATATTTATATCGACTTACATCAACAGGAGCATATAACATTAGTTCTGCGAACGACATCCCATAAGGATAATAATTATTCGTTTCAGATACCTGATCATATTGACTGTTTACAGCCACCCGGTTATTTCCCAAATGATCCCGGAGATAATAGTATAAATCTCCGCCCACATTATAGAAACCTTCTTCCGTAATGGCTTTCGAAAGTTCTCCATTCTCATAAATTACATTTCCCCCATACACGGTTGTCGTACTACTATAAGGGGAGGTGCTGGTTTCATGAATCTCCTGACACTTTACTCCTGCCGCATCATAACAGTAATAGGTTACACTTCCGTTTATGTTGATCCTGTTTGGCAAATTTAAGCTATTATATTGAATATTGCTAATCTTCTTGTACAAATCTTTCGTTAAATTTCCATTTGCATTATAGGTATAACCCTGTTCATTGCCCGTTTTCTTCTTGAACTCCATCAAGTCGTTACTTAACTGGTTGTTTATACTTTCATCCACATTGATTAACCGGTTTCCATTGTAGTTCATCGAGAGATGGTCTATGAGTCCAAAAGTATAATTCGAACCCGTCGAAGTCCGTCCGTTCCTGGTGATTGTCAGTGGATTCCCGTGTTTATCATAGGTGAAGGTCGAAGCATAATTCCGGCTACCGCCACCTGTGTAAAGAGCCTGTGTCATCCGGTTCAGATCATCGTATGTATAATCATAGCGATGGATAACCTGGTTATTAAGAAACGGAATACTCCAGGTGACGGAAGCAATATTCCCTCCGAACAGCCCTTCGTAGGAAAGTATTTCAGAGAATCGCTGTCCGGAGAGGTGAGTGAGCCAACCCCGGATATTGTATTGGTATGTTGTTGTTTCGACACCTCCTGTATTTTTACTTTTCAACTGTCCCAAAGGATTGTATTCGTAGGATGCCATCAAAACAGGAGACTCTTCCTCGTTTGTCGAATAGAACTTTTGCGTCATACGGCCCGCATGATCGTAATGATACTCATAGTTTTCCGGAAGCAAAAGGCCATCGTCGTCACCTCCATAATGGCGTAAACACTTGCGGTTTAACTCCCCGTAAGGCATATTGTATTCGTAGAACTCATAGTCGCTTCCATTGGCCATATTAGACGAATATTCTGCTGAAAGTTCTCCTCTGTAGGTATAATAATAGTTTGTAGAAATCTCTTTGACGGGAGTGGTATTATATACCTTGGATATCGTCCCTGTCAGCAAACCTTGGGAGGAACTAAAGGACTGTCCACAGGGAGCTCCCAAAGAATTAGGACTCAAAACACCCGGAATATAATTATCGTAATAGTTCACTAGCTTCACCTCTTGTCCCGTCACGGATAAGGTAGAGGTATTCGTATACCGGTAGACCAAGCTTCCGGCATTTCCTCTAGTTTCTACTATCAACAGGTTGGCATACGTGTTCGCTAGAGAGGCCCGGTTCTGGGCGATGGTCTTTGTGCCGGAGAGAATCAGCCTTCCCAGACGGTCATATTTATGGAAAGTCCATTCGTTACTTGCCCTCTGAACCCCATCCTGGGAAAGAATTAACCGGTTGGCTTTGTCATAAACGTAGTGAATTGCCTGGGCGCCGGGTAACTTCTTCTCGATGCAGCGGTTACGGTGGTCGTATTTGTAAACATATCCGTATTTCTCGATGCCTTCCGTAAGATTCGCGGCATCTACACACAACGGAGGTAATACATAGCGTAAGTTCCCGTAATCGTCGTATACATAGTAAGTATCGTAATTCTCTCCTTCATTGAGTTGGCGCTGCAAAACGGTTCTACCCTGTTTATCGGTAAA
>JAITTA010000234.1 GCA_031287395.1 Dysgonamonadaceae bacterium
GGACGGGATATTCCTGTTTACAACGATAACCGTACTGCCGATGGCCTTCCTTTCCGGAAATGGGATACGCAGTTCTGGAGCTTGTGGATCACCGACGGGGGAGGGGGAACTTTCAAGGATATCTGGACGCCCAGTCCTTATGCCGCTGCCGGAATGTATATTTCCAATACGACGACGGAGGGACGTATCTATTACATGTCGGTCGAACATCATGTGCGGAACGAAGTGATTCTGGACGGTGTCGAGAACTGGCGGATTTACGGACTTCAACTGGAACTGGAAAGTGGCGAAGGCCCTCATTGCCTGCCTCTGGATATACGGAATTCCCGCAATTTGCTTTTTGCCAATGCATTTATTTACAGGGTAAGCCGGGTAACGACTCCTGTGGAACATGCTACACGGGTGGAAAATTCCGGAAATATTGTTTTCAAAGGATATCACGCCTGGACCTGGACAAAATATGGCTTTGGAGACGCCGTTTTTGATGCGACTTCCGGATTGAAGATAAAGACGCCGGAATTTGCTTTCCTGGAATTATCCGGTAAAAACAGGATGACCTGGAAACCGGACGTAGAAGAATTGGCTTCCGGATTCAACTTCATTGATGGTGCAACCGTCGATAGCAAGGGAAATGTTTATTTTATCGATGCAAACCGGCATCGTATTTATTGCTGGGATGTCAATGACAACCGGTTGAAGCTGATTTCCGATTTTCCTTTTTCGCCGGTAGCGCTTGCTTGCGACGAGAAGGATAATCTGATTGTCGTGACGCGTTACATATTGCAGGAGACCGTGTTTAGCAGGGGTGAAATCCGGGTGATCCGGCTCGACCCGCAACGTCCGGTCGAGTCTATTGAATTGTTGAGCGAAAAACCTTTCGATTCGACTTCCGGCTTTCGGCAGTATATTTACCAGTCGTCGCGATACCGTTTTGAGAATAAAAGCGTGGCAATCCTTCCCGAAAATACGAAGACTTGGTTTGTTACGACCGATGGGAAGACAACCCTTCCTAACACGCCGGATATAGGGCAAACTTATTCGTTGAAAACGGCGGTTCCGGGTAAGCCGTTTTATGTTTCGAACAGTGCCGAACGGAGAACATACCGTTGCGATGTCGGTCCGAACGGAGAACTTCAAAATCCGGAATTATTTGCAGAAGAAGGAGAATACGATGTGGCCGTCGACGGTGAAGGGAATGTGTATATTCCTTCGGGTAATGTCTTGGTTTATGACCGCCGGGGGGCGTTTATCAACGAAATCGTAGTTCCGCAACGCCCGATGTCCGTTGTTTTTGGCGGAAAAGATAAAAAAGAATTGTATATTTGCGCTCGTACAGCGTTGTATCGTGTACAATATTTCCGTCTTCTATCAAAAATGTGTCTATTTTTGTAAATATTTAAAATTTTATTTTTATGAAAATTTATTAATTCGTTTTTAAAATTGATCTTTTGGTTACAAATGCTAAACTAATTTAAAAGTAAAAAATTATGAAAAAAGACTTGAGGATTTTCTCTCTATTAATGGTATTTTGCTTTGTATCCGTTTATGCGGTCAAAGGAAATACCGGTAACTTAAATCTATCGGAGGCTCAACAATCTCCGGTTAAAATCACAGGTAAGGTAGTGGATGCCGGTACCGGAGAGACATTGATTGGCGTCAGTGTTGTGGAAAAAGGAACAAAGAATGGTATGTCCACTGATTCGGACGGGAATTTCACACTGACGGTTAGTAAACCGGACGCTGTTCTGGAAGTTTCTTATCTTGGTTATACTCCTGTTTTGTTCAATTTGGACGGACATAAAGATGTAACTATCAAAATGTCGGAAGATACTCAGATACTTGATGAGGTAGTCGTTGTCGGTTACGGTATCCAGAAAAAAGTGAATCTGACCGGCGCCGTGTCTGCCGTAAGCGGGCAGGATATTGCATCCAAGGCTGCTACTGATGTACTCAGTGCTATGCAGGGACAAATGCCCGGTGTGGCTGTATTACGTAGTGGCGGACAACCCGGTTCGGAAACCAGTGGTTTGCGCATTCGGGGATTTTCTTCCTCAAACGATGCAAACGCTCTTGTTCTTATTGATGGAGTCGAAGGTAGTTTGACATTACTTAATGCTCAGGATATCGAATCCATATCGGTATTGAAGGATGCTGCTGCCGCTTCTATTTATGGTGCGCGTGCTGCAGGTGGTGTTGTGTTGGTAACAACTAAAAAGGGTGATTCTCAAAAATTGAGAGTTTCTTACAATGGTTCTTTTGGGATCAATACTCCTGGTAATATGCCGCAACGTATGTCGCCCTGGGAAGAACAGAACTATATTAACCTGGCGCGTAATGCGGATCGTGGAGCTCCGGAACAAAATCCGGAACAAACGTCATGGATCGGAAATCCAAACTTTAATTATTATCCGAATGGAACCCGTTGGACATTCCATGGCAATACCAACTGGTTGGATGAGGGCACAAAAGATTATACTACGCAACAGACTCATTCTGCATCGGTAACCGGAGGTCACGGAGCTACAAAATATTATGCATCTATCGGTTATTATACTAAAAATGGAATGCTGAAATATGGGCCGGACGATTACAGCCGTTATAACCTGCGCGCTACTATGAGTACGGAAATGAACAAATACTTGGATTTGAATTTGCAAACTTCTTATGAAATGAGTCATGATAACCGGAATCCGGTAGGCCCTGCAACTATTTTATCCCACTTGTATAATGACCGCGGGCGACAGGCCATTTACCTGCCTGAAGAAGATACCAATTATACGAATAATCCTTTTAGTGCTGATTTACAGATGAATGCCATCGATGCGATGATTAATGGAGGAAAAGATATGCGTGAAAATCAATATTTTACCGGAAATCTTAACCTACACGTCAAGAATGTGGTGAAAGGACTGACTTTGGATTTCAATGCTTCGCGACGGGCCGGATTTTATAGCCGGGAGGCTGATTATCGTTTTCGTCAGAGTATGGGACGGAATGGAGCTATTCGTAGCGGGTATGAAATTAACAACCCAAACAGGGTTGTCAAGACAAAGAATGACAGTTATCAGGATAAATTGGAAGCGCTCCTGAATTATAATGCAAATATTGACAAACATTCGTTGCATGTGTTGGCCGGGGTTTCTTACGAACAGTACCTCAAGGATGAAATATCGGCTACGGCTCGTAACCTCTTGTCGAACGACTTTTTCAGTTTTAATTATTATAATAATACCGAGCCTACGAATACGGTGCTGAGCGATGCTATACAGCCTTGGAAAATGGCTTCGTTGTTCGGACGTGTGAATTATGATTTTGCAGGACGATACCTCTTGGAAGCCAATGTCCGTTACGACGGCAGCTCACGTCTGGCTCCAGGTAATCGTTGGGTAGTATTTCCTTCGGCTTCTCTCGGATGGAGAGTGAGCGAAGAGTCCTTCTTCGAATCTGTAAAATCCTA
>JAITTA010000237.1 GCA_031287395.1 Dysgonamonadaceae bacterium
ACAAATTACAAGATCGCGGCAAATTCTTTATCGAACCGCAGACGGATGTCTATGCCGGACAGATTGTGGGAGAACACACCAAAGAAGGCGATTTGGTCGTAAACGTAACCAAGTCGAAAAAACTTACCAATGTTCGGGCTTCCGGTTCGGACGATAAAGTACGGTTGGCTCCTCCCGTCATTTTCAGCCTCGAACAGGCACTCGAATACATCAAAGAAGACGAATATGTGGAATTAACTCCTAATTCCATGCGATTACGGAAAATTTTACTAGATGAAAACGACCGGAAAAGACAGACGAAAAAATAATTTCTAAAAAAAGTTAAAAAAGTTAAAAGTGTTAATAATATATGTTGTTTTATATAACTTAATTATCTTTGTTGTAAATTATAAATGTTCTCTATATGAAAAGACGAGATTTTCTAAGAGCCGGAAGCATGGTAGCTATTGGTACTGTCGCTTTTCCTCAAATTATCCGGTCACAAATTACCAATCTTAAAGAAGATTTACCTAAAATGCTGAATCACTTTAGAGTTACAGAAGCCGACTTACGGAAAGTCATGGCTATTGCATTGGAAAAAGGCGGCGATTATGCCGACCTGTATTTTGAACATACATTCAATAATTACCTGGCTTTACAGGATGGAGCCGTAAATCGTGCCGGTTCAAACATCGACTACGGAGTCGGAATTCGCGTTGTTTCAGGGGATCAGACCGGTTATGCTTTCGTTGAAAGTACCTCCATGGAGGATATGATCAATGCTGCCCGCACGGCTTCCCGTATAGCTTCGGGTTCGGCAAAGACCCCGCCGGTGAAAATCGATGAAAAAGTGTTCAAAAACCACTACCCTATTGTCAAATCCTGGGAAGATGCCACGATACAGGCTAAAATGCCATACCTGCAAAAACTCAACGACCGTATTTTCGAACTGGATAAACGAGTGACTAAGGTCAATGCTTCCATGAACGATTCTACTTCCTACATCTTGTATTACAATTCGGAGGGAACTTTGTGTCACGATTACCGTCCGATGGCTATTCTTTCCGGTCTTTGTATCATGCAACAGGACGGAAAAATAGAAAATGCCCATTCTTCCCGTGCAGCACGGAAAGACATTAGTTTCCTGACAGATGAAGTAGTGGAAACAGTAGCTCAGGAAGCTGTTAAGAACACAGCCCTACTGTTCAATGCAGTCAAACCGAAAGGAGGAGAAATGCCGGTAGTCATGGGAGCCGGAGGTTCCGGAATTTTGCTTCATGAAGCCATCGGACATGCTTTCGAAGCTGACTTCAACCGTAAGAAAACATCGATTTTCTCCGATAAATTAGGAAAGAAAATATGCGACGAACACATCCATGTCGTTGATGACGGTTTAATTGATTACGACCGTGGTTCCGTCAACTTCGACGACGAAGGGGTAGCCGGACAACGTACTTATATCGTGAAAAACGGCATCCTTAACTCCTATCTGCACGACCGCATCAGCGCTAAATATTACGGTGTTTCTCCAACAGGAAACGGACGCAGACAGTCGTTCCGTTACATTCCGATTCCCCGGATGCGTTCTACTTATATGGAAAACGGCAACTACACGGAAGAAGAAATCATCGCCAGTGTTAAACAAGGTGTTTTTGTGGATAACTTCACTAACGGACAGGTACAGATTGGCGCCGGTGATTTTACATTCTTTGTGAAAAGCGGTTACCTGATCGAAAACGGTAAATTGACCCAACCTATCAAAGATATCAACATCATCGGTAATGGTCCGAAAGCATTGGCCGATGTTACCATGGTCGGAAACAACCTGAAAATCGACCAGGGAGCCTGGACCTGTGGGAAAGATGGGCAGGGAATGCCGGTTTCACAAGGCCTACCGTCTGTCCTGGTTAAACAATTAACCGTCGGAGGACAATAAAGTAAAGAATAAAAAATGAAGAAAGAAGGATAGCCGGATCCGGATATCATTCTTGAGTCTTCATTCTTAACTTTCAGTTCCTGATCTTTTATTTTTAACTTTTAATTCTCAATTGAAATGATTTCACAAGAACATAAAGATTTAGCACGCTGGGCCATGAAATATGCCCTCAGTAAGGGTTGTTCGGATGCCCGTATCTCCGTTTATTCCGGAACAAATAATTCATTCGATTATCGGGATACACAATTGGAAAAACTGGAACAATCTTCTGAAAACGGGATGAGTATCCAGCTTTATGTGGACGGACGTTATGCCAGTTATTCTACAAACAGGCTGGACAAAAACGAACTGGAACGTTTTATTGCCAACGGGATCGAAGCAACCCGGTTCCTGGCGAAGGACGAATTCCGTCAATTACCGAAACCCGAACGTTACTACAAAGGAGATGGTAAAGGCTTGGAGATTTACGATTATGATTACAGCAAGGTCTCGGTCGATGATAAGATGGCATTGATCAAGGAAAATGCGGCAGAAGTATATGGTAAAGACGAGCGTTTGATTTCCGTTACAGCAAGTTATTCCGACGGAATAAGCAGTTCGTTTATGATTACCAGCAATGGATTTGAAGGTGAATCGGATACAACTTATTACAGTATTTCAGCGGATACTTCCATGAAAGGCGCCGGAGATTCCCGCCCCCAGTCTTATTGGTATGATTCTGCCGTTTTCTGGGACAAACTCGAAAAGAAAAATATCGGCAAGATAGCTTATGAACGTACAGTACGTAAATTAGGGCAAGAAAAAATAGCCTCCGGAGTATTCCCTATGTTGGTGGATAACACACAGATTACACGTCTGCTTTCGCCTATTATTGCTGCTATTTACGGAAATGCGATTCAACAAAAGAATTCCTTCCTGATAGATAAAATCGGGGAAAAAATCATTTCCGATAAATTTACGCTGACTGATGATCCCCATATTTCCGGGGCAAGAGGTTCCCGCTGGTTCGACGGAGAAGGCGTTGCAACTAAAAAACGTACCGTAATTGAAAACGGAGTATTGAAAATGTATTACATCGATACTTACAGCGGTTTGAAATTGAATATGGAACCAACCATTCAGGGCCCATCGTTATTGAATTGTGTACATGGGAATAAGAACTTCGACCAACTCCTGGCATCAGTAGAAAAAGGAATCTGGATTACAGGGTTCAACGGAGGAAACAGCAATAGTACGACCGGCGATTTTTCATTCGGTATCGAAGGGTTCCTGATCGAAAACGGAAAAGCAATAAAACCTCTGAATGAGATGAATATCACCGGAAATTTACTGGAACTATGGAAAAACGTTATTGAAGTCGGAAATGACCCGAAAATGAATTCCTCCTGGAGGATTCCTTCAATTCTCTTCGATAAGGTGAGCTTTAGCGGAAAATAACAATAAAAAAAGCGGCTTTGCCGCTTTTTTTATTATAAAGAGGTTGTTATTTGATCAACAGCAATCATGAAGGAACTTTGTTTTCCTCCGGCCATAACATTATTGCCGGTATTTTCAATAGTTGCTTTTCAATTTTCAACCTCAGTTAAAAATCCAGTACTATCCCGACTCCAATCGGTTTCAAATCCGGTCCTTTCCCTTTTTCGAAAAGGGAGAACGGTGAATAGTAAGCGTAGAAGCTGATGTCGCTAATACCGGTTTGGAACATCAGGCGGCCATTAACGGGAAGAATATTCAAATCACGCCCCAGATTTCTTGCTTCAATGCCGCCCTCAACTTTGACATCAATTTGTGACTTAGAGTAATATTTAATGTATCCTACCACTCCTCCGGAAATATAAAATGTGCGATTGGACAGTTTTGTCTGATATTCAAGAAGCAAAGGTACCGTAATATAATAAGTAATTAATTTGCTGGATTTGTAGGATTCGTCGGCCGATCTAACAAATTTGGTAATCCCGTCCACCACCGTCAAACCGACATTCCCTTTGAAATGGTAGCGGGAGAAGTCTAACCCCATTCCGCTAACCAGAAGCCAATGACTACTTATCGGGACACAGTAATCTATCGGGTTGATAATGAAGGAATAAGAGGTGCTGATAGCCAAATCAGCATTGACATTGTTCATTCCATCAAAATTAGCCAGAGCGATACCCATCCCATTCCAATGAGGATTTTTAGCTTTTGTTTTCTTTTTCCATGCAAACATAATATTATAGGGCGATCCGTCGTAAGTAGCTGAACTATTTTGACTTACATATTGATCATTGTTCGATATTATGGTAGAGGATTTCGATGCGACATCATCATCAGACGCTTTCACTGCCAGATAAGTGGTATCTGCATACATTTGAACGATATTTTTTTCACTTAAATCCACCCCTTTGATTCTATAACAGGCATTACAATCTCCTTCGATGAAATCGAGCGTCCGGGCGGCAGTATCGACAGGAGGAAAATAAAGTGAAAACAGACTGGTTCCATTTTTTGTGTACATCCGTTCACCCAAACCAATGCCTTCAGCTTTTGTTACCAATATTTTTTCCGGATTACCATCAACTAAAAGATAACTTTCTTTATTGATCGACCAGAATTTATTGGGATCATAACTGATTTTCATTCGTAAAATAGTAGCATCATTTCTCAGTTCTATTTGTTCTATTTTCAATGAAGAACGATTAGTAGATTTGAATGCAGGAAAATTAACTATTTTCTGAGCATTGGCAAAACTCGTCACGAATAACACAAAGCATAATAAAAATATTTTCGTATTCATAATCATAATATTATTATTGTAGTTTAATACGTTTATTATTAACATAAATGAACAGGTCTTTCAGCTTATTTAATTCCTTTTCCAGTTGCTGAGGCGAAAAGTGACCCTGAATGTAAATCAAAGTCATTTTTTTCGATTTTTCCTTGTATAAGATATACTCGTACATAGAGGCTCCTTCTTTCCTTTTCAGGCAATAATAACCGGTTTCCGTATTTCCGTTTTTCAGGGTTTCTATCAACTTCATCCCTCCTTCAATATCATTTTTGATCGCTGTAGTAGTTGCTGCAATCAACGGATCGTTGGATACAATAGTGAGACTTTTGTAGAGTTTCATCTGGGTATGGCCTGCAAGGATATCGGTCGATAATTCGATCAGGATCGCACCTTTTTGCTTGCCATACGTTTCGAAGATTTTATCCACTTCGAGATTTGTCTGTGCCATTACATTCCCTACCCGGAAAAAGGAAAGTATAAATAGCAGTATTAATATTCGTTGTTTCATATCAGTGAGGCTTAAAAATCATTAAAAGAATCCAGAATATCGATTTGCGATGCAATGACGTCATCCTCCGATTCGGAAATAGCTTCAAGAGTATTCAATGTCTGAGACCGGATGGTCTTCCTATCCGTAAATTTTTTACCATCTACATACACGATCGATTGTCCGGAAACCTCTTTCTTTTGGTTGAAGAAGGCGAATTTCACTCCGAAAAACAGCATGATAGAAGCGGCTATGCCGATACTGAACCGGCTAAACCAGACTTTTCCCATTCTCAAAAATTTGACTTTACCCGGTATTTCTACTTCGTTTTCTTCAATTGAGTTCAGAACCCTTTCTTCATTGAAAAAATCAAACATCGGTTTGTATTCTGTCAACGATTCGTCGACATCTTCCTGTTGGAAATAATTCCGAAGGATTTGTTCTTCCTGCAGTGAAGTTTGCCCTTCAAAATATTGGTCCAGTAGTTGTTTAATATTCAATATATCTCGTTTCATTTTTTATTCTTTTATTTTTTTATTTCTTTCATTTTATAGTAAGCATTGATACGGATAAACTCGTCTCGTACTTTCTTTCTTGCCCTTGAGAGATTCATGGTCACTGCATTTGTCTGTGAACCTGTAATATCAGCAATTTCCTGTAATTCGTATCCTTCCACATCGCGCATCATGATGATTTTTCGTTGCAATTCCGGCAGGTTATCGATGATTCTCCGGACAATACCGACCGAATCCTGTTTCTCCGTATCATGATAGGGTGTTTTTTCTTCGAATCCAAGAAAAACATTTTCCGGATCCACTGTCGTTCTTTGCATCCTTAGTTTGTCAATACAAATATTTTTTGTGGTTTGCATGGCAAATCCTCCGGGATTGGATATCGTATCAAGTTGTCCACGGATACTCCATAACCGGAGGAACACCTCCTGTACGGCATCTTCAGCGTCAGCTTCGTTTGCCAGCATTCTCCAGGCTACTGCCAATAGTTTCTGCCTTTGAGAAATAATATCCGATTTGAATTGTTCTAATGTCATTGTATTTGAATAACGATATAAAGGAATAAATATAACATGTATTATTCAATTTTTTCAATTATTTTTGTTGGAAAAAATCAGAAAGAACTGAAAATTTTCAACTTTTTCAAAGATTTTTAGCCTACTCAGTAAATCAAATCGGTAAATATGAGACGAAAAATGAGAAACAGGAATTTATCATCAAAAATTACATACACTGGAACGAATAAGACGCCAACGAATATTCAATTTATTCAATACAACGAGTTGAGTCATACGGAGAAAACAATCAGTGAGATACAAGATATAGTGTCTCAGATCAATGATCAGACTGTAAGTTGGATTCGTGTCACCGGTTTGAATGATCCGGAATTGATTATCCGTCTGGTAAAAAAATTCGGATTGAATATCATGGATGCCAAAGACGTACTCTCCGTTTATCAGATTATCACGGTGGAAGAATACGACAAAAATGTGTTTATCGCTCTTCCGGTACAATATTATAACAACGATCAGGATGTAATCGAACATGTCGCTTTGATTCTTGGGGAAAATTATGTGATCAGTTTTCAGGAAAGTGATAATCCTTTATTCGATAGTATTCATGCAGCTATTAAAGAAAATTCGCTTCGGATCAATAATAAAAAAGCGGATTTTCTTCTGGCAAGTCTATTAGGAGTGATCATCAGTAATTACGGCGAATGTGTGAACTCCCTGGAAAACAACCTCGAAGATCTGGAAGACCAATTGCTGGATACCAAAGAGCTGAGGAAGAATCTGATTGGCGATATTCAGGAAAAACGCCGGGAGATGATTCGCTTGCGTAAGTTACTTCTTCCGTTCAAAGAACAAATGGCTAAATTGCTGAGAGTAGATAAATCCTTGATTTGTACAGAAGAAATTTCTTATTTTAAAGATGTTTATGATCAATTATTATATGCCCTTCAAAGTCTGGAGTCCTGCCGTGAAATCATGTCGTCATTGATTGATTTGTATTTGAATAATAACGACTTGAAGATGAACCAAATTATGAAACGGCTGACTGCCGTTGCCACAATTTTCATTCCGTTGACTTTCCTCGTAGGGGTATGGGGGATGAATTTTAAGTTTATGCCGGAACTTTACTGGCAATACGGATATTATGTTGCCTGGGGAATTATGGTTCTCATCGGTCTTGTCCTGGTCTGGTATCTGAAAAAGAAAGGTTGGTTTTGAAGTTTATAAAAAAATGAATAAATTTTTTAATTTTTTTTTGTAGATTTAGAAAAATATCCTACCTTTGCATCGCTTTTCAGATAAAAGAGCGATAATGAAATCGGGCGTTTAGCTCAGCTGGTTCAGAGCATCTGCCTTACAAGCAGAGGGTCGGCGGTTCGAATCCGTCAACGCCCACCAGGACACAAAATCCGGTGGAAGTCAGTAAAAGACAGAAGCAACCATTACAAGACAAAAAGTCTGTTAGTCAGTAGATTAGCAGACTTTTTTCTTTTTACACGGTGGACACGAGAGGGCACGGAAAGACAATAAAAGACAAGGGGTTCAGGGATCACCGAAAAAACTTGAGGGGAAAAAATTAAATAATTATCTTTGAAGGCAAAAAAGATGATCAAAGATGGTTATAGCCTGTTGTTACCTACAGGTTTTACAGATTATTTCGACATAGTAAAAGTCGAAGAAGGAATAAAAGCGATTACCATTTACCTGGAAGAAAAGCTTGAAGTTGGATCAGATTCAAAAAATCCACAGTTAGAAAGT
>JAITTA010000238.1 GCA_031287395.1 Dysgonamonadaceae bacterium
ATTTCACCGTTGAAAAAATCAACTGTGATTACATCTCCGGGCTTGTATGCCCCTTGTCCTTTGAACTCGGCCAAGTGTCTCTTGGGCGTTACTCCTGCATTTTTGAAGTGTCCCATTTCAGGCTTTGTGGTATGTTTCTCCTTTTTGTCCTGAAATCCTAATTGAACGGCTTCATAACCATCATTTTCAATGGTTTTTACCTGAGTTACCACGCAAGGACCAACTTCGATAACAGTGCATGGAAGATTTTTTCCATCAGCACTGAAAACGGATGTCATTCCGATTTTTTTTCCTAATAATCCTGGCATTTCAATTAATAAATTTAAAATTTGTTTTTTCTCTATGCACGGCTCAAAATATTGAACCCCTACACTTTTATTTCTACTTCGACTCCGCTTGGTAATTCCAATTTCATCAAGGCATCTACTGTTTTTGCCGTCGAACTGTAAATGTCGATCAAACGTTTGTAAGACGAAAGTTCGAACTGTTCACGTGATTTTTTATTCACAAATGTTGCACGGTTAACCGTGAAAATACGTTTGTGAGTCGGCAATGGAATTGGTCCGCTGACCACAGCACCTGTCGCTTTCACTGTTTTTACGATTTTTTCAGCAGATTTATCTACTAAATTATAATCGTAAGACTTCAGTTTAATTCTAATTTTTTGGCTCATTGTTTTTTTATAAATTTTAAGTTTTAAGTTTTAAGAAACGGGAAAAGAGCCATTTCCTCTCCCTATCTTATTTCCGGATTTTAAGTTTTATTTTTTCGAACTTGGAACCCGGAACTCATTTTTTTATTATTTTATCAAATCTACCCGTCCTTTAACTTCCGTCAACACCTGTCTGGCTACCGAAGGAGATACTTCTTCGTAATGAGAGAAAGACATCGTGCTTGTAGCGCGACCGGAGGTGATTGTACGTAAAGATGTTACATAACCGAACATCTCAGACAGCGGAACTTTTGCTTTTACAATACGGGCGCCCGTACGGCTACTATCCATACCTTCGACCTGACCACGACGCTTGTTCAAGTCGCCGATTACGTCACCCATACTTTCTTCCGGGGTAACAACTTCAAGTTTCATGATCGGCTCTTTCAATATAGGACCTGCTTTTTCGGCAGCGCTTTTGAATGCCTGAATGGCGCATATCTCGAACGACAACTGGTCGGAGTCGACAGCATGGTAAGACCCATCGATTACCGTTACTTTCAACTTATCCAAAGCGTATCCCGCAAGCACACCATTCTTCATAGCACGCTGGAAACCTTTCTGGATAGATGGAATATATTCTTTCGGGATATTACCGCCTTTTACTTCATCCACGAATTGCAATTCGCCTTCGAAATCGGCATCGGCCGGTCCTACGCGGACAATCATATCGGCATATTTACCACGGCCACCGGTTTGCTTTTTATAAGTTTCGCGCAATTCAACCACTTTAGAAATAGCTTCTTTATAAGAAACCTGAGGACGTCCCTGATTGCATTCTACTTTGAATTCACGTTTCAAGCGGTCGATAATGATTTCCAGGTGAAGTTCACCCATCCCCGAAATAACGGTTTGACCTGTTTCCTCATCGGTTCTGACAGTAAACGTCGGATCTTCTTCTGCAAGTTTACTAAGTCCCATACCCAGTTTATCGAGGTCTTTCTGAGTCTTAGGTTCCACGGCAATACCGATAACCGGTTCGGGGAAGTCCATCGATTCCAATATAATCGGACGATCTTCACTACAAAGAGTATCTCCCGTACGGATATCTTTAAAACCTACGCCTGCGCCGATATCACCACAACCGATGAATTCTTTCGGATTTTGTTTATTGGAATGCATTTGGAACAAACGCGAGATTCTTTCTTTTTTCCCGGAACGGGTGTTATAAACATACGAACCGGCTTCGAGTTCTCCCGAATAAACACGGAAGAAACACAAACGTCCTACGTAAGGGTCGGTTGCAATTTTGAAAGCCAGGGCACAGAAAGGTTCGTTTGAACTCGGACGACGCTCGATCATTTTATCCGGGTCGTCGGGATCCGTACCTACAACAGCGACAGTGTCTACCGGACTTGGCAAATAGGCACAAACGCTGTTCAACAAACACTGTACACCTTTATTTTTGAAAGACGATCCGCAAATCATCGGATTGATCTGCATGGCCAAAGTTCCTTTACGGATAGCGGCATGAATTTCCTCCTCTGTGATCGTAGAAGGATCGTCAAAATATTTTTCCATCAAGACATCGTCACATTCGGCTAAAGTTTCGAGCATTTTATCTCTCCATTCTTCAGCTTCGGAAAGCACATCCACCGGAATTTCTTCGATGGAATAATCGGCACCCATTGTTTCATCATGCCAAAAGTAAGCTTTCATAGTTATCAGATCCGCAATTCCACGGAATTTTTCTTCTGCTCCGATCGGAATCTGAATAGGGCAAGGACTGGCCCCCAAGATATCTTTCAACTGACGAACCACTTCAAAAAAGTTTGCTCCGGAACGGTCCATTTTATTCACATAACCGATACGGGGAACATTGTATTTAT
>JAITTA010000102.1 GCA_031287395.1 Dysgonamonadaceae bacterium
GAGGCTAGGTTAGTCTCTCTCTCTCTCTCTCTCTCTCTCTCTCTCTAACAAAAATGACGAATCAACAAAATTTAATGTGTTAAATTTTGTTAAAATCAAATTTAATTTATAAGAAAAAATTTGGTGCATGAATTATGTTGTGTAAATCTCAGCAAATGTAACTGTTTTTTTCTAGAAACAGAAAAAATCGTGCCAAAAATCCGGGGAAAATTAATGGAAAAAAATAATGAACGGGAAAAAATTATTTTCCTTGTATCAAAAACAGATCAGATGAGACGAGCATGCAAGACCCTTTGTTTTGATTGAGATGTCCTTGTACATTTATGCGAATACCATTGCTCAAACCGGCAAATTAAAAACCGGAACCAGGGCATCCAATTGTTCGTCCGTCATTCCCTGAGGATCAAACCCAGCCTGACGGGCCGTCAAATAAATCTGGGCCGATTTGGAAAGGGTATCGATGGCATCGAATGTCTCAACAATATCGTCTCCGACGCATAATACTCCGTGTTTTTCCCATAAGACGACATCGTGTTTATCCAATTGCCTGATCGTTGCCGCCGCCAATTCCAATGTTCCCGGAATTTCATAAGGAATAATACCGATTCCACGAGGGACAACAATACGTGATTCCGGGATCATCGACCAGAGGATGCGGGCCATCGCCCCTTCTTCCAGGAATTTTTTACTATGAGACAATGCAATCAGATCTGTCGGGTGGGTATGCAATACCACCTGAATCCCTTTACCGATCTCACGCATGTAATTATGCATAGAAAGGTGAGATGGCAATTCACTTGTCGGCATAACAGGATTTTCAGCTACAATCCCATAAGCATTTCCTTCATCATTAATCCGGATGATCGAACCGTGTTCAAACGGCGCTTTGGCTACATACCTCATCCTCTTTCCGGTTCCGGTCACATAAAAATAATTTCCACGTAAATAGTCGAATTGAAGAGGTAAAGGAATAGCCGGCACCAATGAAGGCAATGATTTGATTTCGTTTGTTATACATTCGGTTACATTGACCGAGATATTTCCTCCGTTACGTTCCGCCCATCCTTTTTCCCAAAGATAACCGGCAACTTCGGAAATTTTATCTATTTCATGCATCAATGCAACGTTTGTTCTAATGATATTCATTTTTTTTTAACCGATTAAAATATTATTGTTCATTTCAAGGCGACCACAAGGGTCGCCCCTACTGCATATTCTTATATGTTTTTATTCTTCGATAACTACCCGGAAACCCACATTATAAACTTTCTGCCACGGCAAATAGGCTCTTCTGGCATACGATGTTGCAAATTTAGGATGATCAATCCAGGAACCTCCTCTGACGACTTTCATTTCCGTCTGAGTTTGTTTCTTTTCGTTCAGAGGATAGGGTTGATAATCGGAACGCGTCCATTCGGCAACATTTCCATGCATATCGTAAACACCCCAGGGATTGGATTTATAACTACCCGGTTTGGCAACAAGCATATTCCCGTCATCCACACTCTCTTCTTTTGCATGCCAGGTATAATACTTATACCAACCATTTTTCACGTTCATCGGTTGAGGATCCACTCCGGAAACGGCCATCTTATTCATTTGTTTATCGGACATATTCTCAAAAGCGGCAAAATTATCATTCAGGTTACCATACCAGAAGGGTGTTTCGCTACCGGCCCTGCAAGTCCACTCCCACTGTTGCTCGGTAGGAAGCGTAATATTGAGTCCTGTTTTTTCGCTTAATTTTTTACAATAATTCATTGCATCCTGCCAACTCACGCGTATCACCGGTTGTTCCGGTTTGTTTGCAGGATAACCTTCATTCACATGGTCTTTCCATTGCTGATCGAAAAAACGACTGTCATGTTCCGGAAAAATCGCCCGGAATTGTTCATTATTCACTTCCATTTCTGCTATCCAGAATGATTTTTTCACTTCTGAAGCAAATGCCGGGGAATAATCGGAAGGCTTGTTATTCGAACCCATAACAAATTTTCCCACCGGTATTTTCACAAATTTCATACTGATTCCGGGTGCAATTTCAACGACTTTCGAGGTTTCACCCGCATTCGCAAGCATGGATTTGGCAGTAACCTCATCAAAAGGATATCCTTTTACTTTGACATCTTTATATACAATCTCTTTCCAAACGGGTTTTACAGGATCCGGTTTCGGTTGTTTATTTACGTACTCAAGATAATTCCGTATCTCACCTTTCCAATCAACACCGGCGCCATTCGCATATTTATTTGTCAATTCAATTCGTCTTTCGTTCTGATCACAATCATTATACCGTTCAGCCCGCATTGTTCCATGATAAGGGGCATTAAAATCAATCCAGTTGTATAGGGTTTTCCATTCTTTCTCAGTCAATTTGACGCCTTGATGACCTCTTTTCAGCATCTGGATCAAGGGACTGGTTGAAACATGGTATTCATAAGGATACAATACTTTCATTCCGGCTTCCGGACCCTGGCGATGAACATAAGGATGCAAATCGAGGTAACTCTTACTGTATCCTCTGTTACCCGGAACATTTTCATCGATGCGTCCACCGGTATAATTCCGCTTGATGGAGCCGTTGTGACAACTGACGCAAGCCCTGTCCAAAACAGGTTGTATTTCCAATTCGAAAGTAAAAGAACGCACCCCCCCTTCGGGAACAGTAATATTTTTTGCCGGTTTCAAAGAAGCCATCGCTCTTTTAGGCTTCGGAATCTGATTTTGATCTTCATGACATCCGACACAAGAAACCACCTCACCCGGCATTCCGGTCAACCAACTTCTCATCCACTGAATTGCACTTCCTTCTTTATCTAACGGTTGAAGAGAAATCGGAGTGTTCGCCGGAATATTGAACATGACCGAACCGTCTTCTTCGACAGGGACTTCACCCAACAGACGCTTGATATCCCATCCGCTTTGAACTCCCTGGGCTACATGATCCGATTGGGAACGGTTGTAGGCATACTCATAAGCAAACACCCGCAAAGCTTTTACAGTACCTTTCGGCACACCGGGTAGTCCTTCTCCCTCGTAAATATCCTGAATAAAGACCGTCGCCTCTTTTTTATTTTCATTTATTTTTGATGGAATAACCGGAGGTACCTGACTTTTAATCAATGGAATACCATGAATATAACCTTCTCCTTCTTCCATTACAACCGGAGTCATATTGTCATAAACATCCACCAGATAAAGGCCCCAAAGGCTGTTTGGGTTTAATTTGGCAGTAACAAGGAAATATTTTTCACTGATAGGATAAGGTTTTAGAAACTGTGGATATACATCATTGACCAACTCATCTTTAACTAATGGAATGATAGGCCGTTTGCTGAATGGGATCTCCTGTAACATTCCTTTTTCTTCTTTCCTGCTCTTTGCAGGATCAAAAACCATCAACCTTCCGCTGCGGGCAACCCCGTGGTGACCAGAAATAACTCCCACAAACTGAGTCGTTTGATTCGGCAACGGCTGAACATCAAAAGTACTGTTTGGGAAAACCGAACCGCTGCCGTAAAGCGAACGCTGCTCCGTACCGTCGGGATTCATATGCATGACCATACGTGAAAAATAATGGGTCAAATCCGTATATTCCCAACGAACATACATCAACCGGCCGTTATTCATAACCGTAGGATGCCAGTTTGCATCCTGGTCGAAAGTCAACCGCCTCATTTTTCCGGTTTTCGGATCGTATGTAACCAGATTTCCGACGGCATCGCTACCATTCACGCAAGGAACAGCCTGATACCCGATATTTGAAACCGCAATTATTTTATTATCAGGAAGATAAGTTGCATCAAAAAATTCCAGGTCTTTTTCCGGAGATTGTATCACTTTCCTGAAATTTTTTCCGTCGATCCCGACCTCATATACATTCCACAGATTGTTTTCCCCAATCATAGAAAACAGTACCCGATCGCCGTTCCAATGTAATTTCAAATCGGGAACAGATGAAGTATTCATGGGTTTGAATATCGTTCTACTTCTAATATCTCCTCTCAAATTGGTTAATTCCATGATTTCAGCATGAAAACCCTTTCTTGAAGCAGAAGATTGATTCGACCAATTATTCGGTTGAGTACCCAAATAAGGAGCAGTCGCCCTCCTTGCATTCATACCGATAGTGTATTTACTCACCAAA
>JAITTA010000104.1 GCA_031287395.1 Dysgonamonadaceae bacterium
GCAAATCCAAAAAATGGAAAGTATAAATTATACGGATTGGGGACTTATACCCTATTCCGAAGCTTATGAAAAGCAAAAAATACTTTTTGAAAATACGATCCTGAAGAAAAACCGGAAAGAAAAAACCGAGAATACCCTCGTTTTTTGTGAGCACCCCCACGTCATTACAATCGGTAAAAACGGCCGGTCTTCCAATCTGTTATTCCCGGAAAAAATCCTGAAAGAGAAGCAAATAGAACTATTTCACGTAGACCGTGGCGGGGATATCACTTATCACGGACAGGGACAACTGGTTGGTTATCCTATATTTGACCTTGAAAACTTCAAATTGGGATTAAAAGATTATATTTTCAGGATGGAAGAATGTATCATCAAATTACTGGAAACATACAACATTGAAAGTGAACGTCTGGAAGGTGCAACGGGAGTCTGGACCGGCACGGATAAACCCGGTAAAACAAGAAAAATCTGCGCCATAGGCGTCCGAAGCAGCAGGTATGTAACCATGCACGGATTCGCTTTGAATGTAAATACCGATCTTGCTTATTTCCGATTCATTAATCCATGCGGATTTGTAGATAAAGGAGTCACTTCAATGGCACAGGAACTACAAGAACCTGTCGACTTTGACGAAGTAAAAAACAGGCTTTCACAATTATTTTTAGAATATTTCAAATAATAACTCATCGTATATCATTACAACCATCCTACCTAAATAGGATAATTCCTAAATAAAAATATCTCCGGTTTTCAAAATATTCTTGATGAAATTATTTGTAAATAAATACGTTTTCTTTACCTTTGCAGAAAATAATATCAAAACATGAACAATTTAACACATTATCTCCATCATTGTAACAACGAGTAACTTCGGTGGGCAGAGTGTACATGAAATAATAACAAAACAAATAACCGGCTTACCGCAAGAAGTAAGCCTTTTTTATACAAATACTACTATGTTACGAATTGCTGTTCAGACTAAAGGCCGTTTATTTGAAGAAACTATGGAGCTTCTAACCGAAGCCGGTATCAAACTATCTACGGGGAAACGAAGCCTATTGGTTCCATCCAAGTCATTTCCCGCCGAAGTTTTATTCCTCAGGGATGACGACATTCCTCAGGCAGTAGCAGACGGAGTCACTGATGCCGGTATCGTAGGAGAAAATGAATATACCGAAAAAAAACAAAAAGTGAATCTGGTAAAAAGATTGGGATTCAGCAAGTGCCGGTTATCTCTGGCAATACCCAAAGAAGAGGAATACCACAGTTTAAACTGGTTTTGCGGTAAAAAAATTGCAACATCCTACCCCTCTATTCTGGAAGACTTCCTGAAAAAAAATGCAATTAAAGCAGATATTCATGTTATCAATGGGTCCGTTGAAATTGCTCCGAGTATTGGACTGGCTGATGCTATTTTCGATATTGTAAGTTCCGGAAGCACATTGATAAGCAACCATTTACGTGAAATAGAAGTCGTTATGCAATCGGAAGCTCTATTGATCGGGAACACCAATCTTTCCAGGGAAAAAAAGGAAATCCTGAATGAAGTGCTTTTCCGTATCTATGCGGTACAAACAGCGGAAGATAAAAAATACATTCTGTTGAACGCTCCGAATGAAAAACTTCATGAAATTTTTGATATATTGCCGGGCATGAAAAGTCCGACGGTATTACCTCTTGCCCAGGAAGGATGGAGTTCGATTCACTCCGTGATCAGCGAAAAACGTTTTTGGGAGATTATCGGAAAACTGAAATCCGCAGGAGCCGAAGGAATTCTGGTGATCCCTATTGAAAAAATGATATTGTAGGGATTCAAAATCCTGAACCCATACCTGATTTTAATTTTTAATTCATGCAAATTATAAAATATCCGGATAGGAAAGATTGGGCTCAGCTGCTCTCCCGCCCTGTTTTAGACAACAGTTCATTGTATGAAACCGTCAGGTCCATTCTTGACGATGTCAAAGAACGGAAAGACCTGGCAGTAATTGAATACGAAGCAAAATTCGACCAGGCACGGTTATCCCGGTTAGCGGTTACGGAAGAAGAAATGAATGAGGCGGAATTATTGATTCCTGAAGAATTAAAAACTGCAATCCGCACTGCAAAGAAAAATATCGAAACATTCCATGCTTCACAGAGACTCGTTTCCACCAAAATAGAAACGTCGCCGGGAGTTATTTGCTGGCAAAAATCCGTAGGTATTGAAAAAGTCGGATTGTATATTCCGGGAGGAACCGCTCCCCTGTTCTCTACCGTATTGATGTTAGCAATTCCGGCCCGTATAGCAGGTTGCAAAGAAATCGTCCTCTGTTCTCCCCCTGATAAAACAGGTAAAATTCATCCGGCAATTTTATTTACGGCCAAAATTTCGGGAGTACATAAAATATTCAAAACAGGCGGTGTCCAGGCAATTGCAGGGATGGCTTACGGGACAGAATCCATTCCCAAAGTTTACAAAATATTCGGACCGGGAAACCAGTATGTAATGGCTGCTAAACAATTAGTAAGCTTGAAGGAAGTCGCCATCGATATGCCGGCCGGTCCTTCGGAAGTGGAGGTCATTGCTGATGATACGGCCAATCCGGCTTTCGTTGCAGCCGACTTGCTTTCGCAGGCTGAACACGGAGCGGACAGCCAGTCTGTTTTAATCACTAATTCGGAAAAGCTGGCAGAAAAAGTCATCCGGGAAGTAGAAATACAACTAAACAAGCTCCCGAGAAAAAAATTAGCCGGAAAATCGATAGAAAACAGTAAAATTATTGTCTTGAGAAATCAAAAAGAAATGATAGAGATTACCAATCTTTATGCTCCCGAACACCTGATTATCGAAACATCGGATTATGCCGTACTCTCGGAACAAATCATAAATGCAGGTTCTGTATTCCTGGGACATTACACCCCGGAAAGTGCCGGAGATTACGCCTCGGGACCAAACCATACCCTCCCCACAAACGGATATGCAAAATCGTACAGTGGGGTCCACTTGGACAGCTTTGTAAAAAAAATCACTTTTCAGGAAATTTCTAAGGAAGGAATTCGTAACTTAGGCCCCGTTATTGAAGTAATGGCAGAGAATGAGCAACTGGAGGCGCATAAAAATGCGACCACTTTAAGAATGAAGGAATGAAAGAAATGAAAACGATAGATCTTGAACCATTAGTCAGAAAAAATATCCGGGCATTGAAACCTTACTCTTCGGCAAGGGATGAATTCCAGGGTGATGCCTCTGTTTTCCTGGATGCAAATGAAAATCCGTTCAATAATCCATACGATCGGTACCCGGATCCGAAGCAATGGGAATTAAAAGAAGCAATTGCCACCCAGAAAGGTATTGGGAAAGAACAAATCATGCTGGGAAACGGAAGTGATGAACCGATTGATTTGGCTATCAGAATATTTTGTGAACCGGGAAAAGAAAACATTGTATCGATAAGTCCTACTTATGGGATGTACAAAGTTGCCGCCGGGATCAATAATGTTGAATATCGTGAAGTATCTCTCAATTCAAGTTTCGACTTTGAATCCGAGGAGTTACTGAAGGCTTGCGACAAAAATACCAAACTCATTTTCATCTGTTCCCCTAATAATCCGACAGGAAATTCACTGAATAAAACCGAGATATTAAATACAATAGAACGATTCGATGGAATTGTAATTGTAGATGAAGCTTACATCGACTTTTCTGTCCGGGATTCTCTACTGAAAGAATTGAACAGTTACCCGAACCTGATTGTCCTGCAGACTTTCTCAAAAGCATGGGCCAGTGCGGGTGTCAGACTTGGTATGGCTTTTGCCTCCGAAGAAATTATAACCTTGTTTAATAAGGTCAAATATCCTTACAATATCAATATGCTGACCCAGAAATATGCATTGAATCTGTTGAATGAATATCCAAAAATCAAAAACTGGATCTCGATGATCTTACAAGAAAGGGAAGTCCTTGCCAAAGAACTGAATAAATTGGTTTGCGTGGAAAAAATATATCCCAGTGACGCCAATTTCCTGTTGGTGAAAACAAAAGAAGCAAACCTCACTTATCAATTCCTGGTAGAGCGGGGAATCATTGTGAGAAACAGAAATATGGTGTCCCTGTGTGGTAATTGTATCCGCATCACCGTCGGCACAAAAGCCGAAAACCAGATGCTGGTCGAAACACTGAAAATGGTAAAGTAATGACACCTGTTCCAGATTTCCGGCAACCTGAATAAATAAATGTACAAGTATAAAATCCATTTGCACAAATGAAACAAGCGCTCTTCATAGACCGGGATGGAACTTTGGTGATCGAACCTCCTGTCGATTATCAGTTAGATAGCCTGGAGAAATTGGAATTTTATCCCAAAGTCTTTCAAAACCTGTCTTTTATCCGGAAAAGCTTGGATTATGAGTTTGTAATGGTCACGAACCAGGATGGACTGGGAACGGATTCTTTTCCGGAAAATACGTTTTGGCCTGTACACTACAAAATCCTGAAAGCGTTTGAAAATGAAGGAATTACATTTGAAGATATTTTGATAGACCGGTCTTTCCCGGAAGATAACGCCCCTACCCGCAAACCGGGAACAGGCATGCTCGGCAAATATTTAACCGGGGAATACGATTTGAAAAAATCGTATGTTATCGGCGACAGGCTTACGGATGTCGAACTGGCCCAAAATATGGGGTGCAAAGCTATATTCCTGAATGATGCCGGCTTACTACCCGAAAAACTCAAGGATACATGCATTCTGGCCACTCCGGATTGGAATAAAATTTCAGAATTTCTCTTTGCCGGAGAACGAAAAGCAACAATATCCAGAAAGACAAAAGAAACCGACATTT
>JAITTA010000305.1 GCA_031287395.1 Dysgonamonadaceae bacterium
ATTAATGGTCTTCAAACCCGTGTGCATACAAATGTATTTTGTATCGGATTTTCTAAAGATTTTTTCAGTGTACCGGGCAAAAAACGGCCTAAAAGTAGATACAATGGCGTTTTCGATTAGACATATTATCCCCTTATTCTGCATCTGTATTATTCTGGGTTCGTGTGTGGATACCGAGCATTTTGAAAATACTCCACGGGGGAATTTTGATGCTCTCTGGAAGATTATGGATCAGCGGTATTGTTTTTTCGAGTATAAAGATGTAAACTGGGACCGGATTTATGTCGACTACTCGAAACGTGTAACTCATAACATGAAGGACGACTCTTTGTTCTATCTCATGGACGAGATGTTGCAGGAATTGAAGGACGGACATGTCAACCTTTATTCCCCTTTTGATATCGGGCGTTACTGGAAGTGGTTTGAAGATTACGAACCGAATTTCTACCTGCCTTTGGTTGAAAAGGAATACCTCGGAACAAATTACAGGATAGCAGGAGGAATCAGATATACAGTGTTGAGTGATAGTCTCGGCTATATGTATTACGGCGATTTTTCTTCCGGTTTGGGTGAATTGAATCTCGATTATATTCTCTATAGTTTGTCGAAGTGTCGTGGGATTATAATCGATGTGCGGGATAATGGAGGGGGCATGTTGTCTAATGCAGATAAGTTGGCCTCCCGTTTTTTTGAGGATAAAACGTTGACAGGATATATTCAACACAAGACAGGCCCGGGTCACAATGATTTTTCCAAACCTTTTGCGAAGTATGTCGAACCATCGGTCCGGTTTCGATATTTGAAACCGGTTGTTGTGCTTACAAACCGGAGATGCTATAGTGCGACGAATGATTTTGTAAATTCGATGCGTTATGCTCCTTATGTTACCATTATGGGTGATCAGACGGGAGGAGGAGGAGGATTACCATTGTCCTCCGAGTTGCCGAATGGATGGTCGGTTCGATTGTCTGCCTGTCCCGGTTTTGACGCGTCGATGCAGCAGGTTGAATTTGGAATCCAACCGGATGTTTATGTCAAGTTGGATGAGAAAGAGATTCAGAAAGGTCGCGATACCATTATTGAAGCCGCCAGGGCATTTTTAAATAGTCAATCAAATTCAGGAAAATCCTTTGACCGGTAAAAAAAAATCCGTACCTTTGCATCCTCTTTCGCGGCTGTGGTGTAATTGGTAGCCACGCCAGACTTAGGATCTGGTGCTGAAAGGCGTGGGGGTTCGAGTCCCTTCAGCCGCACGGGCATTATCAAGTGAAATTTTAAGTAAACTCCTGAAAATCATTGATATTCAGGAGTTTTTTTCTTCTGAAATATTTTGCATCAAGATTCTCTTTTTTCAGGAGAATAATGATTTTGTTCCGAATATTCTTCTTCAGTTTATAACATACTCCATTGTTTGTCGTTCCATATACCAATTGATAAAAAACGGATAGAAACAAAGAAGTACCTGTATTTTTTTTTATTTAATCTCTATTGAAACCAATAAATCGATTTTATGTTATAATTATAAGCATTAATCTCTTATAGTAATAATATAAGACAATTCCATTTTTAGTTAATCATGAGAATTTATTTTTTATAAATTAGAATGTTATGCCTTTAAATAAGTACGCGTTAGCCCGTTACCGATTAATAGACATAGTTTTGAGAAAAATGAATTATGTAAAAACTTCTTATCTTGCTGAGCTCTGTAAGAGGCAGTTAGGATATTCGGTTTCCCAGAGAACCATTCAATTAGATTTGGAAGCGATGAAATATGATTCTTTTCTGGGTATTTTTGCTCCAATCGAATATTGCAGAAAAAGAAAAGCTTATTTTTATATCCATACAAATTTTACGCTTACCACTTTTAATTTTTCAGAACAGGAATTGGAGGTTCTGTGCTTTTTATGTAAATATTTGAATGATAAAATCGATGAAGAATATTACCATGTTTTTGAGGAGTTTGTGAGTAAAATTAAAAAAATAATCATTTGATAACTGCATCGCGAAATAAAAATTCGTTATTATAACATAAATTGCCAAAAAATAATATGGATTTTTATTTTATTATGATATACAAGATACTTTCATTATTGAATCACCTTTTGAATGATTATTTAAGATTATCTTTCAGGTTAACGGAGAATATAGCATTCTTATGTCCTTTGAAAGAGTCCGGTAATGTTTTTCCTGCTAACAGAATCAGTATCTCTTTAGTAGGCATTGAGAGGGAAACAGGGGGAGGTATCCATTTCAACAATCAAAATATAAGAGGAAACTTGTCCAGGAAAACCGCTCCATCCTGGCAACTTAATCTTTATGTCTTGTTTTCAGCTGTCTTCCTGGAAAAACAATATGAAGACTCATTGCAGGTACTTTCCGGAGTCCTGTCTTTTATTCAGAAAAATAATACATTTTCTGTTCCTGATTCAGGAACCCCTTTTGCCTTGGAACCGGTTAATCTTTCTTTTCATGAACAATCCAACCTTTGGGGGATTTGTGGAGGGAATTATTACCCTTCCTTGCTTTGTAAACTCAGAGTACTGACTATTGACGAACAGGAAATACTGGATTTGTCGACAATTATAAGTAAACCGGAAACAAATTCAACAACACACACACCATGAGTTATCAGGTTTGGATCACAATCACAATCAATCATACCTATTTTAATGCTGGAAAATGTGGCATTGAACTTAGTCCGACAGCGCCTACAATCAAATTGTTGCGTAAGGCCGGAATTTTGTTCCGGAAACAAAATGCTGTCACATGGCTTTTGATCAAATGTAAAGAAGAAAGTGGGAGGCCGGACTTCCCAGCGTTGGTATTTGAGGATGGCAAATCCAGACTTGATTTTGATCTGATCGCATTATTTCCTGATTTTGAATATTGTACCCAATGGAAAAAACAATTATTACGGGGTGCCGGATGGGTCCTTCGCAATAGGCGAAATGCATGTGGTGGAAATAAATACCTTCAAATTCCGGTTTCAACCCGATTATTGGGAGAAAATACGAATGTCGGGATTGAAATATGCAGTCGTGAAGTTATTTGGGAATTCATCCTGATACCCAAATATACCGAAAGACAAGTCCGGCTTGAATTGAAGGAAGATACCGGCAGGCTGATTTTTACTCCTGTGAAAGAAGTTGAATTTCCCGGCGAAATAAAAGCGTTCCGTTGTGTATCAGTGAGTTCTGTTGATATGAAAGAAACATACAATTACAGGATAAGTTTATGGGAAAGAAAAGAGGATGGGGAGATATTGTTGAGCAATAATGTTCCTTTTCCAAAATCTCATGCTTTGTCACTTGAGAAACCCAAAGAAATGATTACCAGTTATTTTTATTTTTAATTTAATACCAACGATTTATGGGAGCGATGAAAACACCGGGGGTCTATATTGTTGAAAAAAATGCATTCCCCAATTCAGTAGTAGAAGTAGCGACTGCAGTTCCTGCTTTCATTGGCTATACGGAAAAAGCCTTGAATGGGAACAAATCCTTATTGAAAACTCCCTGGAGGATAACCTCCATGGCCGAGTTTCATTCGTATTTCGGCGGAGCGCCTACTCCGAAATTCCGGATAAGCGTTTCTGCCGGCGAACCGGTTGTCACTTGTGAGAGGAAACACACTTTGTATTATCACATGTTGTTTTTTTATGCTAATGGCGGTGGTCCCTGTTACATTGTTTCGGTGGGAAACTACGATGAAGACCCGGATGCATCCGGATTTACCGCAGGAATTGAAACATTGCTTAAAGAACAGGAACCTACGATGGTCGTAATTCCGGAGGCAGTCAACCTGGATGCCGATAATTGTCAGAAAGTTCAGGAAGCTATGTTGAAACATTGCGGGTACGATATGAAAAACCGGTTTGCTATATTCGATGTATTCAATGGGGATAAAGGTCGGAAAGATCCGGAAGCCGGCGATGTTATTCTTGATTTCAGGGAAAGGATCGGGAGTAATTACCTGAATTTCGGGGCTGCTTATTATCCTTGGATGAATACTTCTATTTTGCAGGAGAGCGATGTCGATTTGTCAAATATTACAGAAGATACGTTGGATGTACTGCGGAAATTGCTGGTTGATCAAATTGAAAAACAATTAGGGGCTTCTGCAGATGAAGATGAACAGGCTAAAATCGATGCACGCAAAGCGGAATACAATAGCTGGTTCGAACAGATTATCCAGGAAGATGCCGATAAAATGATACTTCATAAGACACTTCTGGTTATCAGTCCTTTATACAAAGAAATTATGAAGGAACTATTGTTGCAAATTAATTGTCTTCCGGTTTCAGCGGCTATGGCCGGGGTTTATACGATGGTTGATAATACGAGAGGCGTATGGAAAGCTCCCGCTAACGTGAGTGTGGCCAATGCGGTCAGTCCCACGGTCAACCTGACCCACGGAGATCAGGAAGAACTCAATGTTCCGTTAAGCGGAAAGGCAATCAACGCGATTCGTACCTTTATCGGAGAAGGAATAAAAGTCTGGGGCGCCAGGACATTGGATGGAAATTCGTTGGACTGGCGTTATATTAATGTACGGCGTACCATGATTATGCTGGAAGAATCTATTAAAAATGCAGCACGCGCTTATGTAT
>JAITTA010000041.1 GCA_031287395.1 Dysgonamonadaceae bacterium
ATCAGTAAAGAAACCGGACGGATACTCGAATGGGCGGAAGATTACAAGGAAGTTGATCCGCACCACCGGCACACCTCCCACCTTTTCGGATTGCATCCGGGCAATCAGATCACCGTTGTGGGAACCCCCGAGTTGGCCGAGGCCGCCAGAAAAACACTTATTGCTCGTGGCGACGACGGAACAGGTTGGGGGTTAGCCTGGAAAATCAATATGTGGAACCGACTTCACGACGGCGATCATGCTTATAAACTTCTATCTGTGTTGTTAAGCAGGAAAACTCTGCCCAATATGTTCGATGATCATCCCCCTTTTCAAATCGACGGTAATTTCGGAACAACGGCAGCTATTGCCGAAATGTTAGTACAGAGCCATTTGTCGAACCCGGACGGTAGCTTTGAAGTGCAACTGCTCCCGTCGCTCCCGTCAGCGATGTCTGCTAAAGGTTCTGTCAAAGGCCTATGTGCCCGAGGCGGGTTCGTCATTGATCTTTCTTGGGAAAATAATAAACTGAAAGACGCTCACATACTTTCGACTCAAGGAGGGAAACTTAATCTTCGCGTAGGAAATCAACTTACAGTGTATCAAACCGAAAAAGGTAAAGTGATTAATGTATCTTACAACGAAATAGTAAAAAAGAAATGACGGATTTTATTTTTGTCTTTCTTTTTTATCTCTTTTTTTGTCAAAATTCTTTTTTGAATCTCGTTCCGGCTGACTGGGTTGCGCTACTTCGACGGCAATTTTTCGTCCGAAAGCATTCTTTTTGTTCAAAGCTTTGAGTACACGGTCTTTATCTTCTTTTTTAACCTCAAAAAAGGAAAAGTTCTGCATCAAGTCGATACGGCCGATTTCAACCATACGTCCCGGAACATTATCATTCAACAAACCGATAAGCTCCGTAGGTCTTATCCGGTCTGTTTTCCCAACATTGATAAACAAACGGGTAAAGCCTTTTTCCAAAGCTTTTCCGGCACCTCTTTTAGCATTATTTTCTCTGGGATTATATCCTCTGTCTTTTTTATCAAACCTCCCTCTTTCCTGTGGAATTTCGATCTCTCCGGCATCCTGATAATAATCGATCATCCGGTTAAATTCAAGGGATATCAATCGTTTGATGACGTCTTCTTTGTCCAGCCAATCCAATTTCCGGTAAATGGAAGGCATAATATCGGCAATCTCTTCCTCATTCACCTTCACCTTTTCTATTTGATCTACAAAATTGAACAATTGTTTCTGGCAAATTTGTTTTCCGGAAGGAACCGTTCCTTGTTCAAATGTTTTATTGATGATTTTTTCAATGTCACGAACCTTATGCTTTTCCTTGAGATGGATGATCGCAATGGAAGTTCCGGTTTTTCCGGCCCGGCCTGTACGTCCGCTACGATGAGTATAAGATTCCACATCATCCGGTAACCCATAATTGATTACATGTGTCAGATCGTCCACGTCCAATCCTCTGGCGGCTACGTCCGTTGCGACCAACAGTTGCAGATTCCGGACCCGGAATTTATTCATTACATAGTCGCGTTGTTGTTGCGACAAATCACCATGCAATGAATCGGCATTATATCCGTCTTTAATCAATAAGTCGGCAATCTCCTGGGTTTCTTTTCTGGTACGGCAAAAGATAATACCGTAAATGTTCGGATTATAATCGGCTATTCGTTTTAGCACCAAATATTTATCTTTTGCATTTACCATGTAATAAATGTGTCGTACATTTTTGGCTCCTTCGTTTTTCTTTCCGATAACGATTTCTTTTGGAGAACGCATGTACTTTTTTGTAATATTGGCTATTCCTGCAGGCATTGTAGCAGAGAACAGGAGCATGTTGCGATCTTCCGGGACAACAGCCAGAATTGCATCGATACTCTCCGAAAATCCCATGTTGAGCATTTCGTCCGCTTCGTCGAGAATGACGTTCTTTACATTCTGCAAGTTGACCGTTTTGCGATTGATAAGATCAATGAGACGCCCGGGTGTGGCCACAACAATGTGAACTCCACGGCGAAGAGCTTTGATCTGACTTTCGATGCTGGATCCTCCATATACCGGTAAGACTTTGAGTCCGTCGATGTATTTGGAATAATCGTTCAGGTCGTCTGCTATTTGGAGGCATAATTCCCTGGTTGGACAAAGGATGATTGATTGAGGTTGAGCGTTTTTTACGTCTGTCCGTTGGAGAATCGGCAAGCCGAAAGCTGCTGTTTTACCGGTTCCTGTCTGTGCCAACGCGATGACTTCGTTGTCGTTGCCGAGTAAATAGGGAATCACTTCTTCTTGTACCGGCATGGGTGACTCATAACCCATTTCACTGATTGCCCTGACGATAGATGGGGCAACTCCTAATTCTTCAAATGTTTTCAAGTTTGATGTTTATTATTTTAACAATTGTTATACGATTGTTTCTTTTATACAAAATTGGCGGCAAAGTTAATGGTTTTATTTCATTCAGTCTTCTGGTCGAGTAATAAATTCTTTAATTTTTCCCGTTTTTTGCTTGTCAGTTGTAATTTTTTTTCCAAATAATTGTTAACGGAACCATATCCTTTATTGATTTGGTCGAAAACATAATTCAGAACTTCTTCATGAGAACTGAAAAGAGCAGTCAATCCTTTTTGTACGGAAATTTCATAAAGATCTCCATCGGGAAGTATATAATTAAAATTAATATAATTATTTGAAAGCATATAATCCTGCAGGATTTGTTCGTATGGAATATCCAATGCCGATAATACCAGGGAAATTACCAGACCTGTTCTGTCGTTTCCCCAAGAACAGTAGATGATTGCAGGATAATTGTTTTCGTCAAGAAGGATGTCGAAAATACGGATGAATTGGTCTGTATTCTTATGCAATATCTCCATCTGTACATCTTGTAAAGCTACAAAGACATCACCCTTTTTCATTTCCTCGAAAGTAATTTTATTAACGAACGAAGCAGGATTACTATTTCCCAAGGGAACATTAAAGGTATGAGGCGCTCTGTATTTAGGAGGAGCGATATCATTTTCCCTGTCTGAACGTAAGTCGATTAAAGTTTTAATCTTCAAATCGTCTAATGTTTCCACATCTCTTTCCGTGGCATTATACATGGTACTGGAACGATATAACTTTCCCCACCGAATGGGGGATTTGTTTTTATCATAATATCCTCCAATATCCCTCAGGTTATAAAGCCCATCCATTAATATGGCCCTTTCGGCAGCAATGACGGAACGCTTTTTATTAAAAACAAACTTGAAATATTGGCGAGGTTCCAGAAACTTTGACGGAACAATGACATAACCGATATTGATATCTTGTTTAGCTACAGGTGTTTGTGTATTGAAAGCATCGGGATTGGAAGATTCATAAATCTTTACCGTTCCTTCCATCGGAGGATAAGTTTCCCATTTGAGTAAATAATCTCCTGCCGCATTCCGTTCACAGGCAACGCGAATTTCCGAGTTATCTCTCGTGCATGAATGAAACACCGGAAGAAACAAGATCAAATATACTATGAATCTATTTGTCATTAACACAAAGATAAAAACTATTCATTGAACCTCCAACAAGACAACATAATTTAACCACAGAAAAAAGTGCCTGAGAAACTTTGTTCTGCAAGCACTTTTTACTGAACTTTGTTTTTCTTTAAACTGTTTTTACAACAGGAATTTCCCGTTTAAAACTTTGTCTGAGAGAGATCAACGTTTCTGTTGAAATCACGCCTGAAATTTCTTGTATCCGGCCATTCAAAAGCTCCATCAGGTGCTCGTTGTCACGGGCAAATAATTTAATCAACATGGTGTACGGACCGGTAGTAAAATGACATTCCACTACTTCAGGAATTTTTTCAAATTCCGGAACTACATTTTTATACATGGAACCTCTTTCAAGTTTTACACCGATGTAAGTACATGTATTATATCCTAATACCTTAGGATTGATATGATAGCCCGATCCGATGATCACTTTCATCTCAATCATTTTCTGTACCCGTTGATGGATAGCAGCTCTCGATACGCCGCAAACCTCTGCTACATCTTTGAAAGGTATACGGGCATTTTGAGAAATGATTTCTAAAATTTTACGGTCTAATTTGTCAATTTTCTCCATAAGTGTATCAAATCTGGGTGCATAAATAGTCTTCTTACTTTACAATTTCAAGCAATTCAACTTCAAAAATCAGAGTTGAAAACGGCTCAATAGAACCGGGACTTCCTTGTACTCCGTATGCCAGTTCATAAGGAATATAGAAAATATATTTTGAACCTACATTCATCAACTGAACGCCTTCAATCCACCCTTGGATAACTCCTCCGCTAAGATTGAATTCAAAAGGTTGGTTCCGTTTCACCGAACTATCGAATTCAGTTCCGTCGATTTTAGTCCCAATATAATTTACTTTAACTTTATCGGTAGAAGCCGGTTTTGGGCCGGTTCCTTCTTTAACGACTTTGTATTGAAGACCGCTTGGAGTAACCTGAACACCTTCTTTTCCTTTATTTTCTTCCAGGAATTTAGAATTGGCGGCTTTTTGTTCTGCATATTGTTTCTCCATCGCTTTTTCACGGATTTCTTCTCCTTTAATCGTTGAGAATGTTTGAGCTTCTTCTTTGCCCATTTTTAATCCTTTATTAGTAGCGGCATCAATGAATCCGGCTACAATGCTTGCTTTGTCGATTTTTACAGTAGAATCGTTACCGAAAAACTGTTGAGAAAATCCGGGAATCCATTGTTGTACGATCATTTGTCCTACCTGAAAACCGACTGTACGTGCATTTTCTTTCTTATCATTCGGATTAAATTTAACACCTTCTTTCACTCCTTTGACAAAGTCTTCCATGTAGACAGAGTCTACTCCCATTTGCGATAAATACATATCCAACCCGCTCATGGTTTGGGAAACTCCTATGGCATACGAAAGAGAATCGATGTCTGTTTTTAACTCCGCCTTTGTTTGGGCGGAACCGGAACAGGATGCCAAGGTCACAACAATAGATACAGCCACAAAAACAGCGGCGAAGTGCAATAATTTTTTCATTACTTTTAAACAATTTATAAATTTATACTATTTCTAATAACTCCACTTCAAAGATCAAAGTACTGTCGGGTTCAATCATATCCCCGGCACCACTGGAACCATACGCCAGTTCTGAAGGCAAAAAAAGTTTCCATTTAGATCCTGCAGGCATTAACTGAAGAGCTTCCGTCCATCCCGGAATTACCTGATTTAAGCCAAAAGTGGCCGGTTGTCCCCGTTTGACGGAACTGTCAAATTCCCGGCCATCAATCAGAGTCCCATGATAATGACACTTAACGTTGTCCGTTACTTTCGGTTTGGGTCCGTTTCCCTCCGTCAGGATCTGATACTGCAAGCCACTCGGAAGAGTAATAATTCCCGCCTTTTGTTTGTTTATCCGAAGAAATTCCTCTCCCGCTGTTTTATTCAATTTTTTTCGCTCTTCCTGCAACTTTTCAAAAAAAACATTGATCACTTTTTTTGCTTCATCATAAGAGAGTTGAAGTTCTTTTTCGTTTAAGACATCTTCCACTCCTTTTTTGAAATCTTCCAGATTCAGGCTGTTAATACCGGATGTTTTGAAATTATTTCCGATACTTAAGCCCAAAGCGTAACTAATTTTTTCCATTTAAATTTTATGTTTGTTCAATAATAATCCTCATAAACGTTGCAAAAGTAATTCTTTAAATGACACAATTGTACTGATTATCCGTTTTTTTTTGTATTTTTGTCATCTTAGCCATTCATTTTAACATTTTGAACGAAAATTTATGGAAGAAAAAATTCGAATTTATTGTAAAAACATAAAAAAATATCAGGATTTTAACCTTGGAATTTCTTTACTGGAAATTTACGAAGAAATGCAGGTAAATTTACCTTATCAACTTGCAAGTGTTAGAGTTAATAATAAAACGGAGAATTTGAATTTCAGATGTTATACATCGAAGGATGTCGAATTTTTTGATCTGAGCGATTCTTCGGGTATGAGGACGTATGTACGTTCCTTATGTTTCATTTTGTCAAAAGCGGTTAATGATTTGTTTCCCGGGAAGGAGATTTATATAGAACACCCTGTCTCAAAGGGGTACTATTGCGATTTAGCTTTAGGAAGACCAATTACAGACGAAGACGTCGAACACCTGAAAGCAAGAATGCAGGAGATCATTGATCAATCTCTTCCGTTTGAAACCCATTCGGGACAAACGGCTGAAGTGGTCAAATTGTTTCGCAAATACAATATGGAAGACAAGGCCATTCTGCTCGAAACTGTCGGGAAAGTTTACAGTACCTACAATCTGCTGGGAGGACACATCGATTATTATTACGGGGCCTTATTGCCGGATACCGGATGGGTGTATCTTTTCGGTTTGGAAAAACTTAATGGAGGACTTTTATTAAGGGTTCCCGACATGCAGAATCCTTTGGAATTACAACCTTTTGTCCGGCAGGAAAAAATGATGGGAGTTTTTCAGGATCATCTGAAATTCCAACGGATCATGGGAATGTCGAATGTCGGAGATTTAAACCGGACGCATGAATCGGGTTTTACCCCTTCTTTGGTTAAAGTAGCTGAAGCCATTCAGGAAAAACTGATAGCCAGGATTGCCGATGAAATTGCAGAAAAATACAATGATGGAGTCAGGATCGTATTGATATCCGGACCTTCCTCATCCGGGAAGACAACTTTCTGCAAACGTTTGCAGGTTCAATTGATGACAAATACCATCCGTCCGATGGCTATTTCACTTGATGACTATTATGTCGATCGTATCAATACTCCGTTGGACGAATCGGGAGAATATGATTTTGAATCGCTTTATGCAATTGATCTTCATCTTTTTAATTCCGATCTGAAGAAGATACTTGCAGGAAAAGAAATCGCACTGCCCACTTATGATTTTACACAGGGTAAACGGATTTACAGAGGGAATACCATCCGGTTGGAAGAAAATTCAGTTTTGGTAATGGAAGGAATTCATGCTTTGAATCCGGAACTATTGCCAGAAATAGATCATGCGACTACATATAAAATCTATGTTTCCGCGTTGACTACGATTTCTTTGGATAATCATAACTGGATCTCAACTACGGATAATCGTCTGATACGACGTATTGTCAGGGATTATCAGTTCCGCAAATATTCGGCTAAGGAAACAATTGCCCGTTGGGTAAGCGTGCGGAAAGGAGAAGATAAATGGATTTTTCCTTATCAGGAAGGGGCCGATGCCATGTTTAATTCTGCCATGTTGTATGAATTGGCTGTTCTCAGAAAATATGCCGAACCTATTCTTGCAGAGGTATTACCGCGTGATCCTGAGTATGCGGAAGCTTACCGGTTATCGAAGTTCTTGAAATATTTTGTTTATATTGACATTGATGAATTACCGAATACTTCGTTATTAAGAGAATTTTTAGGAGGTAGTAGTTTTAGGTATTAAAAACAATCTTTATCTTTGCATTGTTTTTTTACTAAAAATACTTTTGACATTCTGAAGATGATCAGACAACAGTTAAGCCAGAGACTACAACAAAAACTATCCCCATTGCAAATCCAGCAAGTTAAAATGTTGGAACTTAATGCGATAGAATTGGAAAACAGGATAGATCGGGAGTTGGAAGAAAATCCGGCTTTGGATGAGGTCGACGATTCTTCGTCCGTTTCGAACGAAGAAACCAGTACCGATGAGTTTGACCCCAATGATGAAGGTAATATTTCGGAGGAAGATATTGTTCTCGGCGATTATTTAAATGAAGACGATATTCCCGATTATAAGTTTCAGCAGAACAATTATTCTCCGGAAAATCAGAAAGACGATATTCCGTATTCTGAGGCAGAGTCCTTTCAGGAATATTTGCTTGACCAATTGCGCTTAAGGCCGCTTACGGAAGAACAATTCAGGATTGGGGAATACCTGATTGGAAATATTGATGAAGACGGATACCTGAGACGTGATCTGGGAGCGATCTCTGATGATCTGGCTTTTCAATACGGGGATGACGTTCCCGTATCTGAAATCGAAAAAGTATTGGAGGTAATCAAAGAGTTTGATCCGTCGGGAGTTGCTTCCGGGGACCTGAAAGAATGTCTCTTATTACAACTCAAACGGAAGACTCCGACTCCGGCAAGAAAAAAAGCCTGTAAAATTCTGGAAAATTATTTTGAAGAATTTTCGAAAAAACACTTTGAAAAAATATTGAAGGGGATGAACATTAGTGAAGATGAATTGAAAGACGTTATTAAAGAGATTACATTGTTAAGCCCAAAGCCGGGAAGTGCTTGGGAAAGCAATCTGGAGACGAAGATGTCTCAGATCAATCCGGATTTTGTAATTGAGGTGGTAAACGGAGAACTTCTTTTTAACATGCCGCAACAAAATATTCCGGAACTAAGAATTAATCGCGAATATCAGGAAATGTTCGACGACTATTCGAAAAATAAGAAAAACCAATCGGCGGATAGACGGGAAGCTTTACTTTTTGTGAAGCAAAAATTGGATTCGGCAAAATGGTTTATTGATGCTGTTAAACAAAGACAGAATACGCTGAAAGGTACGATGTTGGCTATTGTGGAACTTCAACGTGATTTTTTCCTGTCGGGAGAAGAGCAGGATCTCAGGCCGATGATACTTAAGGATGTAGCTGAACTTAGCGGGTATGATATATCAACCATATCGCGGGTAAGCAACAGTAAATATGTTCAAACGAATTATGGAATTTATCCTTTGAAATATTTCTTTTCCGAATCCCTTCAGAATGAGGCCGGAAAAGAAGTTTCTACCCGGGAAGTGAAAGCAATTCTGAAAGCGTGCATCGAAAAGGAAGATAAAAATAAACCGCTTACGGATGATGCTTTGGTGAGGGAACTGAAAGACAAAGGTTATGAAGTTGCAAGGAGAACGATTGCTAAATACCGGGAACAACTGGGAATCCCGGTTGCCCGGTTAAGGAAAGAGATATAGCAGGGGTTCAAAATTTTAACCCCGTACAGATTGGAAATTCTCAACCTGCACGGATTAAAAATTTAATCCCGTAAAAATTAATAATTATAAAATAATTTATCATGAATTTTCCAGAAGGATTAAAGTACACCAAAGATCATGAATGGATCCGTGTAGAAGGAGAAACCGCTTATGTAGGAATTACAGATTATGCCCAGGAAGAATTGGGAGAAATCGTTTTTGTCGATGTGGATACTGTAGGAGAAATTATCGACCAAAACAATATTTTTGGATCAATCGAAGCCGTAAAAACAGTTTCGGATCTTTTGATGCCTGTTTCGGCAGAAGTGCTCAAACTGAACGAATCGTTGGAAAATCAACCTGAATTGGTTAACAAAGATCCTTACGGAAAAGGATGGATTATTCAAGTAGAAGTAAAAGACACTGCACAAATTGCCGGCTTGCTTTCTGCCGCCGATTATAAAGCATTTATCGGGAAATGACACCTGTTGTAAGTATTATTATGGGGAGTACTTCCGACCTTCCGGTTATGGAAAAGGCCGCAAAAGTATTTGATGACTTTGAAGTACCCTTTGAAATGCAGGCTTTGTCCGCTCACCGGACTCCTGAGGAAGTGGAAGAATTTGCTAAAACGGCTAAAAATCGCGGAATCAAGGTCATTATTGCAGCCGCAGGGATGGCTGCCCATCTTCCCGGGGTTATTGCTTCCATGACCACTTTGCCTGTGATTGGTGTTCCTATCAATTCTTCTTTGGACGGGATAGACGCCCTGTTGGCTATTGTCCAGATGCCTCCGGGAGTTCCTGTGGCTACGGTGAGTATCAACGGATCAATGAACGCAGCAATACTTGCGGTACAAATGCTTGCAATAGAAAATAAAGAATTGCAGGCAAGGCTTGTAACCAACAAGGAAGAACTCAAAACGAAGATTGTTCAGGCGAATAATGAACTCTCTTCAATCAAGTTTAAGTTTAAAACGAATTGATTATATCTCACACAAACCTCACAGATTACACGGATATTTATTTGTGTAAATCTGTGAGGTTTGTGTGAAATAATTTTATGAAATTTGTATGAAACTATGAAAAACTTTAATTACGAACGAAGAAAATCATCAATCGTACGTATTGGAGATACACCGTTGGGAGGAGAGTATCCCATCCGCGTGCAATCGATGACCAATACTTCTACGATGGATACGAATGGTAGCGTGGAACAATGTCTCCGCATCATTGATGCCGGAGGAGAATATGTACGGCTTACGGCACAAGGTGTTCGTGAAGCCGAAAATCTGAAAAATATCCGTGAAGAACTGAATAAAAGAGGATATCATACGCCTTTGATTGCCGACATTCATTTCAATCCCAAAGCCGCCGACAGTGCTGCCAGAACAGTCGAAAAAGTCAGGATTAATCCGGGAAATTATATTGATCCGGTTAAAACTTTTGCAAAATTTGAATATACGGATGAAGAATATGCTGCAGAAATAGAAAAAATAAAAGATCGTTTTATCCCGTTCCTGAACATCTGTAAAGAAAACAATACGGCCATTCGTATAGGAGTCAATCATGGTTCGTTATCCGACCGGATCATGTCGCGTTATGGCGATACACCCCGGGGAATGGTTGAATCTTGTATGGAATTTCTTCGTATATGTGTTGCCGAAAATTTTTCCGATGTTGTATTATCCATTAAGGCTTCCGTGACTTCCGTCATGGTTCGTACAGTACGTTTGTTGGTGGATTGTATGGAAAAGGAAAATATGTTTTTCCCTTTGCATCTGGGTGTTACGGAAGCCGGAGACGGTGAAGACGGCAGAATCAAATCGGCGGTGGGAATAGGGACTTTGTTGATGGAAGGTATTGGAGATACCATTCGTGTATCTCTGAGTGAAAACCCGGAATCCGAGATCCCGGTTTGCCGGAAAATCGTCGATCATGTAAAAGAAAAAGAGGGACATCCTTTTGTCTCCGGAAAAATTTTTCCTGGATATCATCCTTTTGACCCGGAAAAAAGAAAATCATTTAAAGCCGGTGAATTCGGGGGAGGGCAACCTCCTGTGGTCATTGAAAACACGATTTCGCCATTATTCAATGCCGGACAATCGGCCGAGTGGAAGAAATGTGATTCGATACCGAAATTTCTGGAACTCGGATTGAATGACCTGGATGATGAAATGTTGTTCTTGTTGAAACAGGACAGGAATACGGTAGTTATCATGGAAAGTAATCACCTGTTTTCTGTGGGAGAGCAAAAAGCATTTCTTCATCGTTTATGGAATGAAGGAGCGGATAATCCCATAATTATCAAACGCGTTTATAACGAAACAGATGTCGAATCTCTCCAAATTAAGGCAGCAATAGACTGTAGCGTCTTTTTTCTGGATATGCTGGCCGACGGCATCTGGATTCAGAATACATCTTCCGGAATACCTCCGGATCAACTGAAATCAATCAGCTATGGAATATTACAGGCAACAGGACGCCTGATAACTAAAACGGAATATGTCTCCTGCCCGAGTTGCGGCCGTACTTTATTCGACTTGCAATCTACCATTAAAAAGATTAAAGCGGCAACAAATCACCTTAAGGGGCTAAAGATCGGGATTATGGGCTGTATTGTCAATGGTCCCGGAGAAATGGCCGATGCGGATTACGGTTATGTCGGAGCCGGACCGGGTCAAATCAGTTTGTACAAGGGTAAAGAATGCGTTGAAAAGAACATACCTGCAGAGCAGGCTGTAGAAAGTCTGATTAATCTGATCAAAAAACATGGAGATTGGAAAGAAGCCGATGTATAATGTTAAATTTTTGCTGATAGTGAAGGAATTCTCATTTATTTTTCTTTAATTTGTAGTTAATATAATTTTAACGGTCATAATTTGAAAATTGTTGCGCTATGAATCAACCTCTCGATCCCAAACATGTTGCGAATGAAAATATGTTTGAAGAAAGTAATCCCGTGAATTCTCTTGAACAGGATAAAGATATTCCTGCTGTTGAAAATCAGGAAGAAAAATTAAACCCGGAAGTTTCTATCCAAGAAATAGAAGTTGAAGAGTTACAGGAACCGGAACCGGCTCCTGTGGCAGATTCTGTTTCGGAGGTAGTGTCTGAAGAAAAAGAATCCACTGATCCGGAAATATCTCCGGATATGGATGTGGTTCCTGTTATGAATTCTGATTCGGAAGAAGATGCTCTGAAAGAAGGAGAATCGGAAGAGAACGATTTTACGGAACAGTCCGATAAGTTGTCCAGAGAGCAAATTGTGGAACGGTTGGCTATAATAGTCGGTTCCCCGGTGGATGAAAATGTGAAAGCGGAGGTGGATGCATTGAAACAATCATTTTACAGACAAAAAAAAGCTGAAATAGAATCTACTAAAAAAACATTTGTCGAAAATGGCGGAGAAGAAGCCGAATTCGTTCCTCCAAGAGATGACCTGGAAGAAAGTTTCAAAGAAAAGCTTCAGATTTTCCGGGGAAAAAGAGCGTCATTGGTCGCTGAAAGTGAAAAAATAAAAGAAGATAACCTGAAAGCGAAACAAGCAATCATTGAAGAATTGAAAACCCTGATCGAAAGTCAGGATGATTTCTACAAGATATATAACGAATTCCGTAAATTGCAACAGCAATGGAAAGACATCAGACAGGTTCCCCAGGCCAACGTCAATGAACTTTGGAAAGCATATCAACACTACAGTGAGAAATTTTATGATTTGTTGAAGATTAACAACGAAATGCGTGATTACGATTTCAAGAAGAATCTGGAATTGAAAATCGCTCTTTGTGAAACGGCGGAGCGCCTGGATGAAGAAAAAGACGTTATTTCGGCTTTCTATCAGTTGCAAAACCTTCATCAGGAATGGAGGGAAATAGGCCCGGTTGCCCGGGAATTGAGGGAAGAAATCTGGTCTCGTTTCAAAAAGGCTTCAGCTGTAATCAATAAAAAACACCAGGATCATTTTGAAAGTTTGCGGGCATTGGAACAACGTAATCTGGATGACAAGACAACAATCTGCGAAGAAATGGAAGCGATTGATTATTCCGGATTGACTACTTTCAAAGACTGGGACGAGCAAAATAAACGGGTATTAGAACTTCAGGAAAAGTGGAAGACCATTGGATTTGCTCCTAAAAAATACAATGTTAAAATTTTCGAACGTTTCCGTGCTTCCTGTGATATTTTCTTCCAAAAGAAAAGTGAATTTTACAAAAGCATTAAAGAGGGAATGGATGCTAATTATGAAAAGAAAAAGTCCCTGTGCGAAAAAGTTGAGGCATTGAAAGACAGCCAGGATTGGAAAGAAACGACCGATAAATTGATCACCTTACAAAAAGAATGGAAGACAATCGGGCCGGTCTCACGCAAACATTCCGATACTATCTGGAAACGCTTTATTACTGCTTGCGACTATTTCTT
>JAITTA010000047.1 GCA_031287395.1 Dysgonamonadaceae bacterium
GAAGGAAAGTATTTAGAATCTCCAAAACTGATTTTCAAAGACGGCTATTATTATATGACTTCGGCAGAAGGAGGAACAGCGGGACCTCCCACCAGCCACATGGTGATTGCTGCACGTTCTAAAAATGTGTCAGGACCTTGGGAAAATTCTCCGTACAATCCGATTGTACACACCTATAGCGCTACCGATAATTGGTGGTCAAAAGGACATGGGACAATTATTGACGATGTCAACGGCAACTGGTGGATTGTTTATCATGCTTATGCCAACGGTTACCATACATTGGGGCGGCAGACCTTAATCGAACCCATTGAATGGACAGCCGACGGGTGGTATAAACTCAGTTCAAAAGCCGCCACGATTATTCCGAAAAAACAAATCAATCACGGAATGATACTTTCCGATGATTTTTCACTTAATGAACTTGGATTGCAATGGACATTCTGGAAAGAATACGCACCGGAATCCGTAACTTTTAAAAACAACAGTTTATTGTTGGAAGCGAAAGGTACAACGCCTGCCGATGCACGCAAATTGTTGACTACCGTAACCGACAAATCATATACAGCAGAAGTGGAAGTGAGCACAGTGGATGGGAACAAAGCGGGAATACTGCTTTTCTATAATGAAAAGGCTTTTGCCGGAATCCTTTCCGATAAAAAACAGGTTACAATTTACAGGGATGCGGAAAATCAGGTATCAATTCCTAATCAATGGGGAAATAACTTCTTTCTGAAAATACTGAATCAGGGAAATCACTGTACTTTCTTTATCAGCAAAGCTGGGAAAGATTGGACTGTTTTAGCCGAAAATGTCGATGTCTCACAAATGCACCACAATAATTACAAGGGATTTTATGCCCTTCGGATAGCATTGGCTTCTGCGGGAAAAGACAAAGCGCAATTCAGACAATTCAGATATAGAAATGCGGTGCCCGAAGAAAAAGATATGAGCGCCTATCTGATGGTATTTCACAAAGACGAAACACATGGGCTTTACATGGCGCTTAGTCCCGATGGATATAATTTTACGGCATTGAATGATGGAAAACCGGTAATTTCAGGAGATACGATAGCCGGTCAAAAAGGCATACGTGATCCTCATATTTACCGGGGACCTGATGGCGCTTTCTATCTTGCAATGACAGATCTTCATGTTTTTGCACAAAGAGACGGATTAAGGAATACACAATGGGAACGTGACGGTGCAAAATATGGCTGGGGAAATAACCGGGGTATTGTATTGATGAAATCATGGGATTTGATTAACTGGAAAAGAACGAATATTTATTTCGATCAATTATCATCTGCATATAGTGAAATAGGTTGCGCATGGGCTCCGGAGGTAATATATGATGAAGAAAAAGGCAAATTGATGATTTATTTTACCATGCGTTTTCAGAGCGAAGCCAATAAATTGTATTATGTATATGTCAACGAAGATTTTGACAAATTAGAATCCATGCCACAGCTATTATTTGAATATCCCGATGAAAAAATATCGGCAATAGATGCTGATATAACAAAAATTGGAAATAAATACCACCTGTTTTATGTCTCGCATGATGGTGAAGCCGGAATTAAACAGGCAATATCTGATAAAATAAACAGGGACTATGTGTTTGATCCGCGCTGGTACGATCCTGAACCTCAAAAATGTGAAGCTCCTAATGTGTGGAAGCGAATCGGCGAAGATAAATGGGTACTGATGTACGATATTTATGGAATCAGTCCCCATAACTTTGGTTTTAGCGAAACATCGGATTTTGTAAATTTCAACGATTTGAGACATTTCAACGATGGGATAATGAAAGCCGTTAACTTTCAGCCAAAGCACGGAGCAGTCATTCACTTAACCAAACAGGAAGCGGAAAAATTGGCGGCACATTGGGGTGTTTCGTACCAAATGCTCGTGGATAGTTCAGAAGCACATCCTAAAAATCAAAACAATCCGGTACTCAATGGATTGTATGCTGATCCGGAAATTTTATATGCCGAAAAAACCGGAAAATATTATATATACCCCACAAGTGACGGATTCAAAAACTGGAGTGGAGATTTTTTCAAGGTGTTTTCATCTACGGATTTAAAAACGTGGAAAGATGAAGGGGTAATTCTGGATCTGAAAAAAGATGTACAATGGGCAAATGGCAATGCCTGGGCTCCTTGTATTATCGAAAAAAAGGACAAAGAGGGTAACTATAAATACTATTTTTATTTTGCGGCAGATAAAAAAATAGGTGTTGCTGTTGCCGATTCACCTACAGGGCCATTTAAAGATTCAGGCAAACCTCTCATAAAGGATTATCCTGAAAGAATGACACGCGGACAAAATATTGATCCCGATGTTTTTACTGATCCTCAAACCGGAAAAACGTATTTGTATTGGGGAAATTACTTTATGGCTGTTTGCGAGCTGGATGATGATATGATTTCAATAAAGCCGAATTCCACCAAAATATTGATAGAGAATGATGAATTTCATAGCGAAGGCGTATATGTTTTTTACCGTAATGGGAAATATTATTTCACGTGGTCTAAAAACGACACCCGAAGTCCTGACTATCAGGTTCGCTACATGGTTTCCGATTCTCCGACCGAGTCGATAGATGCGTCAAAAAGTGAAGTCATTCTGAGTAAGTCGCCCGAAAAAGGGATTTATGCAACCGGACACCATTCTATTCTGCAAATTCCGGGAAAAGACGAATGGTATATCGTCTATCATCGCTTCAAAAGACCGGATGGGATTAAATTGGGACGTGATGCCGGATACAATCGCGAAGTCTGTATCGACAAATTAGAGTTTAAGGAAGATGGAACAATCAAAAAAGTTATACCTACAATTTAAGTTTATAAAATAAATACAATAATAAAAATATACCAATGAAAAAGATAAGTCTTTATTTTTTGTTTCTCATAATAGCAACAAATCTCGTTGCACAAGATTTACCCGATTGGGAAAATCCTGAAGTATTTGCAATTAATAAAGAAGATACACGGGCAACATCATTACCTTATCCGAATGAAGCCCTTGCTGCAAAAAACGATTATGCGTCATCGCCATACTATCAACTGCTTGATGGAATGTGGAAATTTCATTGGGTTCCCAAGGTTGCCGATGTCCCTGCCGGATTTTACAACGAAGATTATGATGTGAGTAAATGGGCGGAGATTCCTGTGCCGGGGAACTGGGAATTGAATGGCTACGGCATTCCAATATATGTTGGAGACGGCTTTGGGTTTCCAAAGAATCCGCCATTCATTGTTCGAGACGATTCTCCTACCGGAGCTTATCGCCATACATTTGATATTCCGGATAGTTGGGATGGCCGCCGGATATTCCTGCATTTCGAAGCAGGAACAAATTCGATGTATATATGGGTAAACGGACAGAAGGCAGGCTATACTCAGAACTCGAAAAGTCCTGCCGAATTTGATATTACGGACTATATCCGCAAAGGAAAGAACACGCTGGCTTGTGAAGTGCATAAGTTCAGCGATGGTTATTATCTCGAAGACCAGGACATGTGGCGATTGGGAGGCATAAATCGAAGCGTTTATTTGTATAGCACGGCACAAACGCGCATATTGGATTTCTTTGCACATCCCGGTCTGGATAAGAATTATAAAAATGGCGTATTCAGCATAGATATTAAATTGAAGAATTATACATTGACAGAGAAAGTCCGGCAGGTAGAGGTCGCTATATTGGATAAAGCAGAAAAGCGTATCTTTAACAAATCGCAGACAGTTACCATTCCGGTTTCTGATGTAACAGAGATAACTTTTTCCGGTAATGTATCATCTCCATTGAAATGGACAGCCGAAACGCCGAATCTATACAATCTGTTGATAACGTTGAAAGATGATAAGGGTAATATCATAGAATCGACTTCACATAAAACAGGATTCCGTAAAATGGAAATCAAAGACGGGCAAGTACTTGTGAATGGGAAAAAAGTATATATTAAAGGAGTTAATCTTCACGAATTTAATCCTTATACAGGCAATGTAGTAAGCCGTAAAGAAATGATGCGCAACATTCAGCTGATGAAAGAGTTAAACATAAATGCAGTGCGTACCTCACACTATCCGCAACCTGCGCTTTGGTATAAGCTCTGCGACGAATACGGAATATACCTTGTAGATGAAGCAAATCTCGAATCGCATGGATTGGGTTACGGACATGAAAATGTATCTAATTTGCCGGAGTGGGATGCGGCACATTTCGACCGTGTCATTCGTTTGGTGGAAAGAGATAAAAACCATGCTTCGGTGGTTTTCTGGTCGTTAGGTAATGAAGCCAGCAATGGTAAAGTGTATTTCAAACTGTATGATTGGGTAAAAGCAAGAGACAACAGCCGTCCGGTGCAATACGAACAGGCACGTCATAATCAATGGCAAAATTCGGATGTAATTTGTCCGATGTATCCTCCCTGGAACAGAATGAAAGATGATGCAGCTAAGGATTTAGGAAAACCATATATTATGTGCGAATATGCTCACGCCATGGGCAACAGTATGGGCAACTTTCAGGATTATTGGGATTTGATACGCAGCAGTAAGAATATGCAAGGTGGTTTTATCTGGGAATGGTACAATCACGGTTTCCCCGTTTATGATGCGCAAGGTCGTTTTTATTGGGCTTACGGCGGCGACTTGAACAGTTATAATAAACCTAATTCTAATAACTTCTGTATGGATGGCATGGTAACCCCCGATCAAAAATATATGCCGCATACATACATTGTGAAAAAAGTATATCAAAACATCCTTTTTGA
>JAITTA010000085.1 GCA_031287395.1 Dysgonamonadaceae bacterium
AATATGCTAATGAATCAATTCGTTGGTACGTATGGTAGTACATATACCAATCCGTTGAATTACAGGAAAGATGTTGGGACTTCACAACAGGTGCAAGAAACACAAAATGAGGCTCTAAATATACGGGCGCGACAAGATCAACAATTGAAGGAAGCGATGGCGGCAAAGAATCAATCGAATCAAGCAGCCAACGTTGATAAGTTGAAACAGTCCACATCCAATATGATACAAACGTTTCTTAGCAATAAAACCGGGGGACAAGGACAAGGATTATCGAAAGGGCAAAAAGCAGGCAATGCCGTTTCTGCTATTGCTGGGACGGTCGGTAATATTTTTACATTGGTTGGAGATGACCATGTTGCAAGGACTGCAAATGGCGAATTAAACAAGATAAAGCACATAGCATGAAGTTTCGGGTTTTAGGTTTCAAGTTTAAAAAGAATTTAGAGATATGGAAAGTTTAGAAAAAAGCGGACAGCCGCTATATACTGCAAAAAGATTAGCCGAAAAATTTGGCTTGGCAGAAAGAACAATGCATCTTACTCAAGATGAACGTGTGTTTGTTGTCCAGAAAAATTTTCAGGCGCCTCTATCAAAATGAAACTGTTCATCTATAACCAAAAAGCCAGTGATATAGAAATCAACAAAGTTGATGTTTTTATCAACAGGTATCTAAAGGCGTGCTGCGATTTTAAACGCAATCAGTGTGAAGCGGATCCTGTTGGCGAAAAACTCCTTTTAGCCAAAAAAGAGTTTATATATATGTATGTAAGATATGACTATGATTCATATACCGAATCTTATGAAGATTATGAACGCGAAGACTGTGCCATATCAGATTCAGGGTTGACAAAAGAAGAATTAAATGATGTCGTATTCATAGCCGCATGCAATGAGTACAAAAAAATACAGGATAGAAACGAATATTATCCGCTTCTTAATTCAGCCAGACGATTGTGCCTGAAAATACAGGAATACTGGGACAGTATTGATTTTACCGTAACAGATAAAAACGGGAAAGCGGTGAACACACCCAAAGAAGCAATAGAAGGGCTTAAGCAACTTGAGCCAATAGTTGAAAGAATCGATGGGCTTAAAAGAGCTGTTCGGAAAAAGAATGTTGATTCCAGCGAATCAATAAGCGGCGGCCAGATTGAAGGGCTTTTTGACCGAGCTTCAAAGGCAGTTTAGGTTTCAGGTTTTAAGTTTCGAGTTTTAGGTTTAAATTTTAAAAATAGTGTTATGCAAAGAGACAAAAAAACTGGGAGGTTTGTAGCCGTCCCAAAAGACAAGCCTGCAAAAAAGAGGCAAGCGACTTATAACAAGTCAGAAAACATGAAAACTGACTTTCAGCCCAGTCCACAATCGGCACAATCTTTTCGCCATTGTAGGGACAATGATCAAATTATTCTACATCAATTAGATATGTTATGGAAAGCAATTGCAATCTTGGATAGCCGAATAAATGAGAGACTGATAGACGAGTCTAATCCTGGAACCAAATTGAATTATTTAATCTATGGTCTATCATATTAAATAATTTGACCTACGACATCACACATCATGACGCGGAACTCTTAGTCAAAGAAAAACGTTTTGTTTTTGACGCTTCCCTGAGTTACGAAACAACAGGGTATCGTCCTATTACCGAAACGGCAGGACTTGACTTTGATCCGGAGCCGTTTATGGTGCCTGCTGCCACCTACAAAAAAACAGGTCATTATGTAGACTGTCCCGTTGGTTCCCGTTCTTTTATGGAACAATGGCGACAAGACAGAGAACGTTGTCACACCGGTTATCGCGTTGGTGATTATCGCCTAACCGGTGACAACTTCTTTTTCGTTAACTATCATAAGATGCCGCTTGATTCTGACGTAAACGGTGCCGGGGAAGGCGCGACTTATGGTAACCCTATTTTCTTTGCGCCACACTATGAGTTTTTTCACTATCTCGAACTTTGTTTTAAACTCAAATACGATGCTGTTCTTGTAAAAGCCCGTGGAGTAGGTGCTTCGGAAATAGTATCATCCATGATGGAATGTCCATATACGGTCATACCCAACTATACTTCTTCCATTGTAGCCTTTGCAGAAGGATTTTTGGTGGGCACGAAAGGGACACTGTCAAAAAAGACATGGATCAATCTTGACCATTTGAATCAGGATACCGACGGAGCCATGGCACACCTTCGTCAGAAATACAATTCCGACCTTTTTAAACGAGCATCTATCACCAACACACGGCAGGAGGAACTCTCGGATTCGTGGTTTTCGCAGATTACAGGACAGGTAGTAGATAAACCGGGTAAACTTCGCGGTGACCGTTTGGACCGTCTTGTTTTTGAGGAATCGGGTTCAAACCCCTATTTGGAAGACACTTATATAGTGGGTGAAGCGCTTGTCATCGTGAACGGTACTCGAAAAGGGATACGCATTGTCATTGGCACAGGCGGTGAAGAGGGCGCTTCTGTAGCAGGTCTTGAAAGAATATTTCTGAACCCTGTAGAAAACAAAGTATTACCGGTAAAACATAACTATACAAAAGACGGACAATTCATCGAATCCGGATTCTTTATCCCGGCATGGCGTACTGTCATCAAGGCGATGGACAAACGTGGTGTTGTAGATTCAAAAAAAGCCATTGATTTCTACACAGAAGAACGCAGTATTCGGATGAATAATCCAAGCGCTCTGAAACGATACTGCGCAGAATATTGTTTTTATGTGGATGAAGCCTTTGCATTGCAGGGGGAAAACAGTTTTGACGCTCAACTGCTTGCTGACGCACATATCAATCTGACGATTTTGAAAACAACCCGTCCGCCGGAAAAAGGATTTTTGAAATGGATTTACAAGGAAGACGGCGGCGACAGTCATAACAAAAAAACATTGGAAGGCGAAACACCTTCTCCTATGGCGAATGTTATCGGAGTATCATTTCACCCCGACCCTTCAGGAGACGTGATTGTGGCTGAACGCCCCATTCTTGATAAAGACGGAAACCCGATTCATAATCTTTATGTGGGCGGCAGTGACAGTATTGACTTCGGCAAAAACGAAACGTCAGCATCCAACAACAAACCTTCTGACTTTTGTCAACTGATTAAAAAGAGAATTATCGGAACGGAAGGCAATAAATACGTGGCAATGTACAAGAATCGTCCGAATGATATTCGGGAAGCGTATGGCAATGCTACAAAACTGCTTTGGTGGTATGGTGCAAAAACCAATCTGGAATGGTCTAAAACCAATTTCTACACCTATCTCCGAAGTTTAAAACTTGCCAACAAGATGCTTCTTCATCGCCCGAATCTGGCTTTGCCAAGCAATAATTTTCGCAAAGTGAATAATTTGTGGGGTACGCCGGGTAATGAGAAGTATATTAAGCATGGGCTTGAACTTATCCAAACTTTTATACTTGAATCATGGCAATCACTCGATATGATTGAGATGATTGAACAACTTCAAAAATATTCCTATTCGAACAAACGCAAGTTTGATATTGTTGCTGCTATGATAATGGCTGAAATAGCAGATGAAGATTTTTATCAAAAGATGCCGGTTCTGAACAAAAACGATAATCTAAGACATCAAGAATGGCAGGACATCGGATATTACACTGATTCCGACGGACGCAAAAAATACGGAATTATCCCGGATTACTTAAACCCCAAAAAGAATCAACCGCAACACGTTTATACCATAGATGAATTCACCTCGCCCCTATGATTTCGTAAATCCCATTCCGATTAACGCTTTAATCATTTCACTCAAGCATTTATCACAATACAAGCCTCTCATTATGTAAGTATCCTGTTGTATTGTTAATCTCAATACGTCACTGTCTGGTTCATCCACATACCCATCATCATAGATTTCGTACCTATCCGCTATATGTGCGTTACACTTGTCGCAGTAAAATTGATGGAGATGATTTTCTATTGTTCTTGTTTTTGTTTCGATTTTTTCCATGATCCGCCTTGTTTTAGGGTTTGAAGTTTCGAGTTTCGGGTTTCAGGTTTAAGTTTCGGGTTTCGGTTTTTTCAAAAGATTTATTGTATTCTTCACAACGTGCCATGGGGCTACCGGGGCAAAGTATACCGTCTACATGTGCACAGCCATGCATTCTGTGATAAGCACAATCTCTTACCGGGTCCCACGTCTTTCTCTTAAACCAATCTTTAATTTTCTTTATCATTTGTTTTCAATCAAAATTAATTCCATCTGATGTTTAACTGTTTTTCTTTTATATAAAAAAGGCTCTCATTTACCGGACGTTGTGCCCCGTCTCGGTAAAATCAAGCCTTGTCTTTTGAAATATGATTAAAATCTAATTGGGCACTCAATTAAAATTTCGATGCAAAGATATGATCCTTTTTTGAAATGTCAAAATAAATGAACGAAAATATTTAATTTTAGGATATAAAGTATTTTTCTTATCTTTGCATTATGATTCATAATCAAGAGCGAAAATGTCAGTTGGAATGTCGCATCCTTCACTGGTTATGCGAATGTAAGGGTATTCTTTTTAATAAGGAGTTGATTGTTACGGTGTTGCATGAAGGCTATACGCTGCCTTATTATAAGGCTGTTTTCC
>JAITTA010000115.1 GCA_031287395.1 Dysgonamonadaceae bacterium
AAATTAAAAACAAAAACGAACTGCAGAAATCGGTTAAGACTGGAAAAGACGGCTTGGTTTCCTTGAAATCTGAAAGAGGAAAACGGATGGAGTTTTATAATGTTACGATGGGTAATGACAAGGCTTTGATGTTATCGTCTCTTCCGTGGAATAATAGTTATCGCATGATTAATGATGAAACGACCCGGTTGAATATCTTTACGGATCGAAGTATTTATCGTCCCGGACAGATTGTCTATTTCAAGGGAATTGCATTTATTTTACAAAAAGATTCGTCCCGGATTGTTGAAAATAAGGCGTATACATTATCCCTGAAAGATCCTAATGGTCGGGAAATCGGATCGAAAACTTTCCGGACGAACGAAATGGGATCGTTTTCAGGGGAATTTATCCTTCCTTATGGCCTTGTAAACGGCACTTTTTCGATTGTTGCGGACAATCATGCGGCCAACGCCTTTTTCCATGTGGAAGAATACAAGCGTCCGGGGTTTGATATCGTTTTTGAACCGGTAAAGGAAACCTATAGTTTTGGGGACAAAATAACAGTCAGAGGAGAAACACGTACGTTTTCGGGAGTGAATCTTCAGAATACACAAGTGCGGTACCGGATTGTACGACGAAGCGAATGGTGGTTATACAGGACAGGAAGAAATGAAACCCAGGTGTTCGAAGGGTTTGTCCGGACTGATTCGGAAGGGAAATTCGCAATTTCTTTCATTGCTGAAAAAGATCTCAATAATACGGTCGGCAGGTATTTTTCATCTATTTATCAGGTGGAGGCTTCTGTTACGGACGATAAGGGTGAAACCCGGCAAAGTACGGTACACATTCCGATAGGTACTGTTTCCATGCTGTTGACGGTGCCATCGCTGCAAGCTTCGGTTGATAAGGATAATTTGCCTGAATTGATGGTGTTCTCAAAAAATCTGAATAACCAGGAGGTCGATAGCAAAGGAACTTATGAAATTTACAGTCTGAAGGGAGAGGAATCATTGGAGGTGTCATGGATGGAAGGTGATTTGACTCCTGATAAACTGATTGTTTCCGGAAATTTTGTTTCCGGTGAAAAAATCAATGTTGATATTCTGAAAAAAATGCAATCCGGACGCTACCGGATGACTGTAAAATCGAATGATGACAAAGGACGTGAAATATCGGAAAATTTTCCGTTCCTGCTTTATTCCGTCAAAGAAAAACGGCCTCCTGTCGTTATGTATGAATGGTTCCTGGGTCCGAAACCGGAATGTCATGCCGGGGAAACGACTTCTATTGTTTATGGGTCTTCGGCAAAAGATGTATTTGTTCTCTATGAGATTTTTAAAGACGGAAAAAAAATTGAAAAATCCCGCTTTGAACTGAGTAATAGTGTGAAAAAATTGCCTATTACCTTCCTGGAATCTTATGGTGACGGTATTGTAGCATCATTTACTTTTGTAAAGGATAATCAATTGTTTTCCAGGAACTTTGAAATTAAAAAAGCGAAACCGAAAAAAGAGTTGAAACTGAAGATGGAAGTTTTCAGGGATAAACTGACTCCCGGCCAAAAGGAAGAATGGAAAATTTCCGTTAAGGATGCCGATAAAAATCCGGTAGTTAGCGAGTTACTTGCGTCGATGTATGATGCTTCGTTGGACAAAATTTACGAACACAACTGGAATTTTTATCCAAAAATGGATATTGGCTTCTTCTTTCCATATTTTTATAAAGCGGTTGATTGGGATTCCCGTAGCGGATATATCAATTTCGACGGAATACAGCGTGTTGTGCCGGGACTTTCATTTGATCAATTCAACTGGTTTGATTTGGATATGAGCGGACGGATGCAGTTGAGAGCTCAGATGTACGGTTTGGGAGGCAAAACGGCAGATCTCAAGGAAAATGCGGTTTCCATCAGAGATGTTGCGACTGCTAAAGCCGAAGCGGTTCTGGAAAGTGTTGTAAATTTGGAAGAAAATACGAGCAAAAGAGAAAGTCTGAATGATGGTTCTTCCGAACCGGTTCAGATCCGTAAAAACCTGAATGAAACGGCATTTTTCTATCCGCAGTTGCGTACGGACACTTTCGGAGAAACATTGATTTCATTTACTGTCCCGGAAAGTAATACGACCTGGAAATTGATGGCTCTCGCGCATACCGGAGATTTGAAATACGGACAGATAATGGAGAAGGCCATCAGTCAGAAAAAACTGATGGTCAGTCCGAATGTTCCGCGGTTTGTACGTCGTGGGGATAAAACAACGCTGACTACGGCGATTTCCAATTTATTGGATCAAACCATTTCCGGGAAAGTATTCCTTTCATTCTTTGACCCTGCTACCGGAAAAGAAAATATTATTGTTACAGGTGCACAAAAAGATTTTTCAGTGGCTGCCGGCAAAACGACAACGGCCGGTTGGACTTTTGAAGTCCCGGCTGGTATCGATCTTACGGCCTGTAAAGTCGTTGCAACGGCTGATGATTTCAGCGACGGGGAGCAACATCTGTTACCTGTGCTACCGAACAGGATAATGGTAACAGAAAGTCTTCCGTTGTATATTTCCGGAAAAGGAAATAAACAATTTACTCTGGATAAATTGGTCAATAACAAATCCGCTTCTCTGGAGAATTACCGTCTGTCACTGGAATTTGCGGACAATCCGGTATGGTATGCAGTGCAGGCGCTTCCGGCGATGGCCACCCCGGCAAATGATGATGTTATTTCTTGGTTTGCAGCTTATTATGCCAACAATATGGCTGTTTCCATTGCAAATAGTATTCCTAAAATGAAACAAGTAATAGATGTTTGGATTGAGCAGGGTGGTTCCAAAGAGACTTTGTTATCGAATCTGGAGAAAAATCAGGAATTGAAAGCTATATTACTCGAAGAAACGCCCTGGTTGATGGATGGTAAGACCGAGACGGAACAAAAACAACGGTTGGGACTGTTATTCGATGTAAATCGTTCGGCGAACCTGAATAAAGAAGCTGTCTCCAAACTGGGAGAACTGCAACGGGGAGATGGAGGGTGGTCCTGGTTCAAAGGTATGAATTCGAGTGTCGCTGTCACGCAATGGTTACTCTACGGAATGGTCCAACTTTCCGAACGTTCCGGAATTGAACCGGATTCCGGTATTCGGAATATGCAGAAAAATGCAATTGAATTTATTGATGACCGGTTTGTGAAAAATTTTGAAAACCTGAAAAAATATGATAAGAACTGGGAAAAGAAAAATACCATTTCGACGTACGAAATAGAATACTTATTAGTTCGTAGCATGTATCCCGAATTGCCTGAAACGGATAAGGTCAGTGAATCGGTTGATTTCTACCGTAAAATTGCATTG
>JAITTA010000146.1 GCA_031287395.1 Dysgonamonadaceae bacterium
GATGGGAAAAAGACCGAACTGTTTGCCCGGAGCAAAAGAACCGACACCAACTCTGTTCAGGCTTATTTCGCTCAGATACCGTTTGTCGTACATATAGTTGACCGAGCCTCCGAAATTCAGACGTTTCAGGTCTTGCTGCTGACTATTGTATTCCTTTTTTTGCTGAAAGTAAACCAGCAGGGCGTTGATATCGTGTTTTCCGAAAGTCCGGTTGTAATCTACCGTAACATTAAAAGCATAGTTCCGGTTGGTTGTAGCGCCGCTTCGGGTCATACTGGTAGCCCGAGTTTCCGTTCCCCATGAGGTGTAAGAGATGGGGTTGTCTGCGTTTCCGGTAGCCATAGGCTCAAATACGACGTATGTTGCTCCCTGGGTAGAGGTAAAATAATTATACATATCAAAGGTAAACATCGGTTTCACGGATAGTCCAGTTATCCACTTATTCAGATCGAAATTCAGTATAAAATCGCTTTGGATGTAAGAGTATTCCCTTTCGGCGTAACCTCCATTCACTAAAGCTCCGTAGGGGTTATTCCGGTTATTGGCCGTACCTCCCAGTACGAATTCTTTGTTGGGTTGTCCTATATTGGCTCCCGGAATAAAAATGGGGAATTCGTTCGGGCGATTATCCGACAGCATATTGAAAAAGTTCTGGGTAGAGAGGTTGGGCCACGACTTGTTTTGCAAAGCGGCGTTGAATCCGGCCGAGAACGTAATGAAATTGAGGATGGTATTGTCAACATTTCCTCTTAATGTGAATACTTTTTCCCGGTTCGGATACTCTGTGTAACGTTCCAGTCCTCCATTGGTCTGGAAACCGAGGTGTGTGAAAAAGCGCGTTTTATTATTACCTCCCGAATACTGCATGTTAGCCCGGGAAATCGTCATATAGTCGTTTAAGAACGTTTTGTAATAGTCCACGTCGGGATACAGGATAGGATCTCCGCTTTTATACCCTTCCGGGTTGAAATAGGGTTTCATCCCGTTATCGATAGCCGCTTGATTATACAGGGTGGTATAATCGTAGGAGTTCAGGTATTCCGGTAACCTTACGGGTTGCTGTATTCCTGTTTGCACATTGATTCTCGCGTTGTTTTCAAACGCTTGTCCTCTTCGGGTTTTAATCAACAAGATACCGTTGGTTTGAATCCCGCCATACAACGATTTCAAAGTAGCGTCTTTCAATAGTTCTACACTTTCGACGGTTTCCGGTTCGATGTAATCCAACGATCGTTCTACTCCGTCGACGATGATCAAAATATTACCTTGTTGGGTTCTGATATAACTATCGGCATTGGTAAAACCCGGCACTAAAGTATTGTCCATGGTGAATAATCCGTTCAACCGTCCGCCGATTGCGTTCAGGAAAAACAGGGTCGGATTACTTTCCAGGTCCTTTCCGTTCACTTTCGAATAAGAACCGACGGTGCGACGTTCCGTGGTTTGGCCGAACAGCGTATATAATTTATTGTTTTCTCCGGCAAAATCCGTATCTTTTTCGAGCGTCACTTTTCCTTCTACCCTGTCGGCCGGAATAACGACCGTTTTATATCCCTCGGCTTTCACTTTCAGCATGTCGTCGGGCGACAGATGCAAGGTGATTGTTCCATTCCCGTTCGTTTGATACCGGTTTCTTTTTTTTGCAGACGATACGTCCGCAAAAGCGATTGCGTTTCCCGATTCATCGACAACTTCCATATTTACAACGATTTGTTCTGTTTTATTCTGAGATACAACAGGCAGACATCCCGATAATATTAAAAGGAAAACGCATATGATGTTTTTTATTCTCATTTTAAAAGAGTTTTTAATGTTTATTCATTTGATTACACTTTAGCCGGGAATTACCAACCGGGATTTTGTTTGAAATTAGGTCCGATACGGGTGTCGTCCAGTTTAATTACAAACAGGTTGTGCCGGTCTTCGAAAACCCTTCTCATTAAAAATTCCTTTTCGTAACGAAAACCTGTTGGATACGCGTTTGCATCGTATCCTGTTGCGAGTTTGGTGATTTTCATTCTCCAGATGTCTCTGTTTTCCGGTTGCGTGCCGATTTTCCAGCGCCGGAGGTCGAACAACCGGTGTTCTTCAAAGCAAAATTCTATCCGGCGTTCTTTCCGTACCCTTTCTCTGAATTTGGCCTGCTCCATAAATTTAGCATGAACTCCAGGCATATTTGCCCGTTTACGTACGATATTGATTGCCTCTTCAGCAGAATACCTGCATCTTCCGTCTTTTGCATTGGGGCTATTCCAGGCTTCGTTAGCAGCTTCCGCAAAATTCAGGTAGATTTCTGCCAGCCGGATATAGGGCCATAATTGCGGCAAGGTGGTATTCCAGGTCTGTCCCATCCATTTTTTCGCATAGTAACCGGTTTGCGTATAGCCCATATCGGGAACGCCTCCTGCGCTGATTTTACAATCAGGGCTACCGGCTGTTTTGGTTCCTTCGTCCATTTGCCATATCTGGATTTTCCTGGTCATCACTGTCGAACCATTGTATATGATATTGAATTCGAACCGGGGATCCCTGTTTATGTACGGATTTTGTTCCTGATAGCCGGATTCCGGGTCACTGACCGGTAAACCGGTCGTTTGCATTTCGAAATCATCTACCAGTTGCTGGTTGACGGCCACTCCGTATTTTCCGGACAAAGTACCGGGCGGACGAATGGTATTGATATAGGCGTCCGAGCCCCAATTAATCTGCGCCCTTCTTCCGAAGAGCACTTCTTTAGAATAAATCTCGTCTTGATTATCTTTGAATAAATAGTAATAACTGTCCCAGGGCACCAATTCGTATCCGGCATCTTCTGAGGCTTTCAGCGCGATGTCGGCAGACAGGGCGGCTTCCTCCCAGAGGTTCTTTCCTGTTCCGTTTTCATAGCGGGCCAGGTCGCTGGCGGCATAAAGTAAACAGCGTGATTTCATGGCCAGGGCCGCTACTCTTGTGGGGTGTTGAAATTCGGATAAAGGAATCACGTCTTGCAGGAACATGGCAGCCGAGTCGAAATCGAGAGCTGCCAGTTGATAAGTCTCCTGAATATTCAGACGCGGGAAATCCATGTTTTCAGAGGCGTCTATCGGGGAATAAAAATACGGCATTCCTCCCCAGCGACGGTTCAATTCCATGTAAGCGTAACCTCGGTAGAAATAGCACAAGCCCAGTATTTTGTTCTTGGAAACTTCCGAACCGGGGTAATAACTGATGTTCCGTAGTCCGTGATTGGCTATGCGGACGTGTTTCCATATTTCATCCCAGGTAGAGTTATTCGCCATAGGAGCGTCGCCATTGGTACGCATGGCGTAAAAATTTCCTATCTGGCATTGTACGGAAGGAACTCCCGAAAAGAGTGCGGTAGAAATAGAATTATCGCTGATGTCGTCATAACTTCCGTAAGGTTTTACTCCATTTTGCAAATGCAGGAAGAAAGGATTGATTACCAGGTATTCGCAAAAATTCCGGTAATTGATGGAATCGCTGAAAATCGCTTCAAAATCATATCCTTCGGCTTGGGGCATTTTGTCCAGATAATCACTGTTACAGGAGGTTGCCGATAATATGATTATTACGAATACCG
>JAITTA010000148.1 GCA_031287395.1 Dysgonamonadaceae bacterium
AACGAGACCTGGGCGACGTTCGGAATCCTCTCCGAAGGCGCCGGCGCCATCACGGCCACCCTGGAACACCCCTGCGGCACGCGGGAGGTCTCCCGGACCGTCGAGGTGAAATACCCGACGGGAACCGGTAATGTCACTGCAAATGCCGTACAGGTATCCCCGAACCCGACTTCGGGAATCATCCGGGTAAGTAATACCCAGGCGAACCAAACGGTCCGCATCACGGATGTCACCGGTTCGCTGAAGGGAACTTACAAAACCGGGGAAGGCACGACAACGATCGACCTGGCCGGCTATGCCAAAGGCACGTATATGCTGCAATACAACGGCAAAACGTTCAAAGTCATCAGGAAATGATGTGCCGATGAATCGTTAGAACGAATCATTAGAATAAGGAAGGGCTTACCGCATCGCGGCAAGCCCTTCCTTTTGATTATTTATTCCAACTATTTCGTTCAAAAAGGGCTCTGTTTTTTCAGTTAAATACAATGTTGGTTATGACTTCTTTCCCGGCCTCTTCATTCAGTCTGGAAATAAGTTTTTCCCGGCACATCATTAATTCGTTTTTTAATATAGAGGAGGATAATTGCACATACAGTATTTTTCTATGTATGTATATATTGGTAGTATATCGTTCTGTTATTGATCCCAGGATTTTTCCCCAGGAATTAATAAGTCTTGTTTCTGCCAGTTTATCTGTCAGGACGGAATTTTCTTCAAGAAAAAGGTTTATGGCCTCTTTGATGGTTTGTGTATTTGTCCTTTTCATGTGTACATCATTTGTTTTTAAAAGGTCGCATGGAACTCGCATCCTGTTTCTACTCTTCGGTGCATGTTTTGTGTGCTTGTTTCATACGGCATTCAGTTCTTTGAATTCCCCATTTTCCACATGAAAAAGCTTGTAATCATGATCCATTTTCAAGAGGATTTTATCCAGGTACTTCCGGTTAGTATCGGTGATAAATATTTGTCCGAATTGAGGTTGCGAAACTAGCTTTACAATTTGTTCTACCCTTGTTTCATCCAGTTTATCAAATACATCATCCAACAATAGGATAGGAATAGAGGTTCCGGTTTTGACTAAAAAATTGAACTGAGCAAGTTTCAGTGCAATCAGATAGGTTTTGTTTTGTCCCTGAGACCCTGTTTTACGTATCAGGTATTCTTCCAAAGTAAAATTAAAATCATCTTTGTGAATTCCTGAAGTTGTAAATCCGATCAAACGATCCCGGTTCCTTTTATCCTTTAACAATTGCCTTAGATTTTCATGGTCGAGTTGAGATTCGTATACCAATCCGATCGATTCTCCTTCCTGACAGATGGCATGATGGAATTCCCGGAAAATAGGTAAAAACTCCCGGATGAATTTTTTTCTTTTCTGATGAATTTGTTGGCCGAAATGATCCAGTTGTTCTTCCCATATTTCAAACAGGGCAGGATCGGACAAATGATCCTCTTTTAATAAAGAATTCCGTTGAGACAAGGCTTTATTGTATTTTATCAGGGCATGCAGGTATTCTTTGTCGTATTGGGAGATGACAACATCGGTGAATTTTCTTCTTTCATCACTTCCTCCCTGTATTAAATCCGAATCTGCAGGACAAATCATGACGAGAGGTAGTAATCCGATGTGTTCCGATAACCGTTCGTATTCTTTCTTATTCCGCTTGAAAATTTTACGTTGCTTTCGTTTGATCCCGCAATAAATATCTTCTTCAATGTCGTCGAACCGGTAATTTGCTTGCAAAACGGCAAAATCCTTGTCATGCATGATCAACTGAGAGTCGGGAAGGTTTGTGTGGTTTTTGCAGAACGATAAATAATACAAGGCGTCCAACAGATTTGTTTTCCCCATTCCATTATTCCCAAATAAACAATTCATTTTCGGGGAAAAGACCAAATCCGTTTGTTCTATATTCTTGAAATTCAATATTGATATTCGTTCAATGATCATTTTTTTATCGGAAAAAGTCTTTAAATATTGACTTTGAGTACAAAAGTACAAGAATTTATTAAAAAAGATGCATTAAAATTTTATTTATTAGATGAAATGGATTACTTTTGCACTCCATAAATTGGTTTAATAAAACAATATTTAATAAATAGAAATGGCAACAAAAGCTCCTAATACGACTACTGAACAGAATGTAGGTGAAATCTTTTCCAGATCGGAACAGTTTATCGAAAAATATCAAAAACAGATCATTATAGGGGTCAGTGCTGTTATCTTATTGGTAGTGGCTATTATCGGTATCCGGCATGCATACCTGATTCCGAAAGAACGTGAAGCTGAAAATGCGATGTTCAAAGGAGAGGATTATTTTGCTCAGAATCAATATAAATTGGCCCTGGAAGGTGACAGTGTGAGTTATATAGGATTTGAAGCGATCATAGATCAATACGGTTTTACAAAGTCTGCAAACTTGGCAAAAGCGTATGCCGGAATTTGTTATTACAAACTCGGAAATCTGGATAATGCCTTGAAATATCTGAAGGATTTCGATGCAAATGACAGGATGATTTCTCCTGCAATCACCGGCCTTATTGGGGATTGTTACGTCAATCAGGGCAAAGTAGAACAAGGGATAGATTATTTCAATAAAGCGGCTTCTAAAGCCGATAATGAATTACTCTCCCCGGTATTCCTTAAAAAAGCAGGCCTTGCTTACGAAAGTTTGAAAGATTATAAGAAAGCGATTGATATTTATGCCCAGATCAAAGATAAATATCCGAATTCTTTGGAAGGTTCCAGCATTGATAAATACATCGACCGGGCTCAATCATTGATGAAATAAGGATATTTTACGCTTATGGCTACTGCATATAAGAATTTATCGGAGTATGATTCTTCTCAAATTTCCGATGTGTCCCGAATGCGTTTTGGAATAGTGGTCTCCGAATGGAACAAGGAGATTACAGAAAAACTCAAAGAGGGAGCTTACAATACTTTAATTAAACATGGAGCTAAGCCTGAGAATATCGTTGTCTGTTATGTTCCCGGAAGTTTTGAATTGGTTTACGGTGCAAAATTACTGGCCGATAGCGTCCAACCGGATGCCGTTATCGGACTCGGTTGTGTGATTCGTGGTGAAACTCCGCATTTCGATTATGTTTGCTCGGGAGTTACTCAGGGATTTGCAGTATTGAATGCAAAAGGAACCATCCCTTTTATATTTGGATTATTGACGAACGATACTATGAAACAGTCCATTGATCGCGCAGGTGGAATCTATGGAAATAAAGGGGATGAAGCTGCGGTTACCGCAATAAAAATGGCTCAATTGTCTTGTAGTTTCAAATAAATTTACTACCTTTGCATCGCTTTTTAAGAGGGCAGTTACCAGAGTGGCCAAATGGGGCTGACTGTAACTCAGCTGACGTACGTCTTCGGTGGTTCGAATCCATCACTGCCCACAAATAATTTGCTGATTGGATGAGATCGTACTTTCATTAGCATAGGAGTACATTTCTTATTAGCACGTTTTGAAAGTTGCGGAAGTAGCTCAGTCGATAGAGCATTAGCCTTCCAAGCTGAGGGTCGCGGGTTTGAGTCCCGTCTTCCGCTCTCGGAAAAAAGGATGTCGTTTAGGCGTTCTTTTTTTGTTTCATCCGGACTTGATGCTTTATTTTATTTACGATAGAACATTTGAAGGACTCCTTTGTGCGGTATTCGATACTTTTTCCAGAAAGGAAATTCCTGACAGGTTGGTTTCGGAAGCGACGAACATTCCGTTGTTTACCGATACTTATGTTGTCGTTACGGAACCCGGAAAAGCGGAAAGAGTATTGAAAGGGCTGTCTGGAAAGATTTCCCGCTCTGCAATTTATATGCTTCATGCCTCGTTCCTGTCTGAGTCGGAGGAAGTAGAAAATACAATTTTCAGGTATATTTACAAAGCCTTTAGAGCCGATAAAAGTATTGAATTGAACTTTGCAGACCCGGATATACTGGAATTATCGAAAGTATATCGGAAAGTAACCCGGGAAGCAGAAAGAATGCGCCAATTTGTACGTTTCCAGAAAACGGCCGACGGTGTCTTTTTTGCTTGTGTCGAACCTCGATACAATGTCATGCCGCTTACTTTGGATTTTTTCGAAGATCGTTTTGCCGATCAACAATGGCTCATTTATGATGTGAAACGCCACAAAGGATGGTTTTATAATCTACAAACAACAGAAGAAGTCCGGATTGATAATCCCGGATTTGACGCTTCCTCCGGTAAGCTGAACCGGGATATCATGGACGATAACGAAATTGATTTCCAAGACCTTTGGAAGCAATATTTCAAGTCCATCAGTATCAAGGAACGGGAGAATCTTAAACTCCAACGCCAGCACATGCCCGAAAGGTTCTGGAAGTTTCTGACGGAAAAATAATTTTGAAATTAATGTCATGATTGAGGTCGTTTTGACTTTCTTCTCAATGACCTGTTAAGACTGAAACACGTCAGAACGATTTCATAACATGAGTTGTATGTTGTAAAACATATATGTATAAAATTATACCTTATTTGTACAATTTTGGAACTATTTCTTTAACTAAATCCTTTCTTTTGTGTTAATTTTGTCAAATTTTAACATTTAGTTGTATTCCCTTAATATTTATGTATAATACTATATTGTAATTTTTTGAAAAAAATCATTAAAATTAACAAACGATGAAGCGAAAAAAATGCTTAAGAATGGAAAATGTGCTATTATGGAAAACACTATTTTTCCTGATTTGTTTTAGTTGCTCTTTTTCCCTGTTTGCACAAGAAAAACAGATTGCTAAAGGACGCGTTCTGGATACGAACAACGAATCCTTACCCGGTGTGGTCATCCGCATTGGCGATACACCTCGCGGAGTGACTAACGAAGAAGGTTTCTTTGAAATTGCAGACGTGACAAAAGGGACTAAACTTTCTTTTTCTTATCTGGGGATGAAAGAAAAAACCGTTACATTTGAAGGCAAAGAAATGACTGTCGTCCTTGAAACCAGTGAACATGAACTGGAAGGGGTAACCGTCGTAGCCTTCGGTACGCAGAAAAAAGAGAGTGTGGTATCGTCTATCACCACGATATCGCCGGCTCAACTGAAAGTGCCGAGTAGTAACCTGACAACGGCTTTTGCCGGGCAGCTGGCGGGAATGATCTCTTTCCAGTCTTCCGGAGAACCCGGAGCCGATAATGCCAACTTCTTTATCCGTGGAGTAACGTCGTTCGGATACAATGTCGATCCGCTGATTCTGATTGATAATATCGAAGTGGACAAAAACGAACTGGCACGCATTCAGGTTGATGACATCGAAAGTTTTTCCATCATGAAAGACGCTGCGGCTACCGCTTTGTATGGGGCACGCGGAGCGAATGGTGTCATCCTGATCAAAACAAAAGAAGGAAAAGCCGGCAAGGCCAAATTGACGGTAAGGCTGGAAAATACCTTTTCGAGACCGACTCAGGAAATAAAATTAGCCGACCCGATCACTTATATGAAAATGCACAATGAAGCGATCATTACCCGTAACAGAGAAGGCGCTCTGATGTATTCCGACGAAAAGATAGACAATACGGTTCCCGGATCAGGTTCCCTGGTGTTCCCGGCCACAGATTGGCGCAACGAATTGCTGAAAAAATTCGCGATGAACCAGCGGGTAAACCTGAACATAAGCGGAGGGGGAGATGTGGCCCGTTATTATGTCGCCGCTTCCTTTTCTCAGGACAACGGTATCCTGAAAGTGGACAAAAACAATAATTTCAATTCCAATATAGACCTGAAAGTGTATACTTTACGTTCCAATGTCAATATCAACCTGACAAAATCAACCGAATTAAAAGTCAGCCTGAACGGTACATTTGAAGACTACATGGGGCCTTACATAGGAGGAGCGGATACTTATGAACTGATTATGAGAAGTAATCCCGTATTGTTTCCGGCCAAATATCCGGTGGACGAAGCGCATAAGTATGTCAAACATACCTTGTTTGGAAATGCAGGCGACGGATACTACCTGAATCCTTACGCCGAGATGGTTCGTGGTTACAAAGATTCCGGAAAATCAAAAATGGGTGCCCAGATGGAATTAAATCAGGATTTGGACTTTATTACCCAGGGATTGAAATTCCGGATCATGTTTAATACGACAAGAGATGCGAGTTCGGGAATCATCAGGTATTATAATCCGTTCTATTACAAGTTGATCAATTACAATTACCTTACGGAAGATTATACGATCGACGTGATTAATCCGGATAGGGGAACAGAATATCTCAGCTCGACTATTAATATACCTAATGTAGTGAATACGACTTACACGGAAGCCACCACCATTTATAACAGAACATTCAAAGAAGTTCATAATGTAGGGGCACAATTGGTGTTTACAATGAGAAATCAGACCGTACCTCCGACAGATGCGATAGGAATCCTGAATTCATTACCCTATCGCAATATCGGACTGGCCGGACGTTTTTCTTACGGGTATCAGAGCCGGTATTTAGCCGAAATTAATTTCGGATACAACGGTTCCGAGCGTTTTGCCGAAAAAAATCGCTTTGGTTTTTTCCCTTCTATCAGTGGTGGATGGGTCGTTTCCAATGAAAAATTCTTCGAACCCTTTACCAATACTGTTAATTCTTTGAAACTGAGAGCCTCTTATGGTTTGGCCGGTAATGATAAAATCAGCGACGATCGTTTCCTGTATCTTTCCAATATCAATATGAATGCTACTGCAAATGCGTTTTCTTTTGGGTATGAAGAAGGCGCTTACGGACGCTACGGAATATCCGTCAGCCGGTATGCCGACCCCGATATTACCTGGGAAGTTTCTACGAAAGCAAACTATGCGATGGATATTACTCTGTTTAAAGATTTGAATATGACACTGGAATATTTTACCGAAAAACGGAAAGATATTTTGCAAACAAGAGCTTCGATCCCTTATTCTATGGGGTTATGGGCAATTCCCCAAGCGAACCTCGGAAAAGCCGAAGGTCGCGGAACGGATATTTCTCTCACCTACAATAAAACATTCGACAAGGATTTGTGGCTTCAGGGACGTGCTAATTTTACTTATGCCGCCAGTAAATACACGGTTTTCGAAGACTACGACTACCGGAAAGAATGGTGGAAGTTGAGAATCGGGAACCCAACCACACAACAGTATGGTTATATAGCTGAAGGCCTTTTTATCGACGATGCCGATGTAACCAATTCCCCTCAACAGTTCGGCAACTATATGGCGGGGGATATCAAATACCGCGATCTGAACGGCGACGGAATCATCAACGACCGGGATATGGCCCCGATCGGTTATCCGACAACTCCTGAAATAAACTATGGTTTCGGATTATCCGGCGGATACAAGGGTTGGGATTTCTCATTTTTCTTCAACGGGGTAGCCCGGAGGTCTTTCTGGATTGATTATAATAATGTTTCTCCATTCTTCAGTACCTATAATGTAAGCGGCACTATCGGACACAATGCCCTGGCACAATTCATAGCCGACAGCTACTGGTCGGAAGACAACAGGAATCCGTATGCCGTGTGGCCGCGTTTGTCAACAGCCAATTCCATTTCTGTTAACAACAGCTACCGGAATACCTGGTTCATGAGAGACGGCGCTTTCCTCCGGTTAAAATCGGTCGAATTGGGATATACTATTCCTGATAAAGTAGCCCAAAAGGCAAAACTGACAAGCCTCCGGGTCTATGTGACGGGAGGAAATCTTTTGTGTTTCAGTAAGTTCAAGATCTGGGATCCCGAAATGGCTGGAAACGGTCTGGGTTATCCGCTCCAAAGAACTTTTAACATGGGTATTAATTTAACTTTTTAATAATATCATTCAATGAAAACAATCAGATATACAATAATATTCGTTTTATCTTTGTTTGCAGTATCTTGCAGTTATCTGGATATTGTTCCGGATTCAATCGCAACGATTGAAGACAATGCTTTCTCCATGAGGACGCAGGCGGAAAAATATTTGTTCACCTGCTATTCTTATATGCCTATGAATGGTTCTTATAACCAGGATCCCACCTTATTGGGAGGTGATGAAATATGGCTATCGGCCGAGTATGGTTCCGCAAATAATCCTAAAAACTTAGCTCTCGGGAATCAAAGAGCCAGTAGCCCTTATATGGATTTCTGGCGCGGTATCAATGGCGGGAAGAACCTGTTCAGGGGGATCAGCGATTGCAATATTTTTCTGGCCAATATCTCCCGTGTTCCGGACATGAGTCAGGCCGAAAAAGAACGTTGGATCGCCGAAGTGGAATTTTTGAAGGCTTATTATCATTTTTACCTGATCCGGATGTATGGTCCGATTCCAATCAAGGATAAAAATCTGAATTCAAATGCACCTACGACCGATCTCCAGGTTTACAGGAATACATTAGACGAATGTTTCGATTATGTAGACAATAAATTGGATTCCATCATCAAATTGAAGCATTTACCGGATTTGATTACCGACGAAGCTACGGAATTGGGCCGTATAACACAGGGAATTGCCCTGACACTCAGGGCAAAAGTGCTCGTTACTGCTGCCAGCCCTTTGTTTAACGGAAATACCGATTATATCGGATTAAAAGACGGCAGGGGAATTGAAATATTCAATCCGCAAAAAAGTGAAGAACAAAAACGGGAAAGATGGGCAAAGGCGGCTCAGGCATGTAAGGAAGCAATCGAATTTCTCCAGGGATACGGAAGAGATCAACTTTATAGATATACTTCCCTGGAATATGCCGGCCTGTCGGATATTACACGCACTAAATTGAGTATTCGCGGGTCGCTTACGGAAAAGTGGAACAGTGAGGTTATCTGGGCTTATAGTAGTAGTTGGGTCGGTGAATATCAGGTACAAGGGATCCCCCGTGACCTGAATTCCGCTAAATCAACTGCAAATACGGCAAACAGAAACAACTGGGCCGTACCTCTGAAAATCACTCTCCAATTCCATACCAAAAACGGAGTGCCTATCACGGAAGACAAAACTTGGAATTATAATGAACGTTTTGTCGTGAAGCAAGTCGACGTCGATCAACAGTATTTGTTGGCTATCGGCGAACAAACCGTGGGATTGAACTTCGACAGAGAACTTCGTTATTATGCCAGTCTGGGATTCGACCGGGGCATCTGGTTCGGACAAGGTGAAGGCGTGACCAGCGAAACTTCGCAATATCCCCGCGCCCGTTACGGCGAGTTTACCGCGAATGCAATTACTCACTCCTGGAATGTAACCGGAATCTGGCCGAAAAAAGTGGTGCATTTCAAGTCTTCTGTCGCTGCTTCCGGTACGGGTCTTACGCAAGTGCGGTATCCATTCCCGATATTCCGTCTTCCGGATTTGTACCTGATGTACGCTGAGGCCTTGAATGAAGTTGCTGATAATGAAAATAACAGAGTGGATGCGATCAAATGGATCGATATCGTCCGGGAACGGGCCGGATTGAAAGGAGTGGCCGAATCATGGACAAATTATTCCACTCAATCCGAAAAATTTCATACCCAAAAAGGTTTAAGAGAGATTATACAGCAGGAAACCCTGATCGAATTTGTTTTCGAAGGGCATCGTTTCTGGGATTTACGCCGCTGGAAAACAGCGATGACCGAATACAACAAGCCGATAACCGGATGGAATCTGAGATATTCCTCTCCTGCGGAATACTACACCGAAACGTATATTTACACTCCACGGTTCACTCCTAAAGATTATTTTTGGCCGATACAGGATGAAGAAATCTTAAGGAACGGAAATACGCTTCAGAATTATGGTTGGTAAAATCTTAAAACGAAAAACAATGAAACAGAATATTTTAATATTTTTAACAGCTGCAATGTTTATTTTTTATTCGTGCGGCGAAGAAAGTCTTAATTCGCCGAGAGGGAGTAAAGATGTTCCCAAACAGGTGACCGTTACTTCCGTAAAAGACATCAGCGGAGCATCCATCATTTATTATAATAAACCCGACGATAAAAATCTGAAATACGTCAGGGCGGTCTATACAACAGACGACGGCATCACCAAAGACGTAACGGCTTCTTTTTATACCGATTCGCTTCTGATCGAGGGGTTTGGAAAGGCCGGAACATTCGATGTCGAACTGTATTCCGT
>JAITTA010000184.1 GCA_031287395.1 Dysgonamonadaceae bacterium
CCGTCCATCAAAAAAAGAAGGAAAGATAGTCCTGTTTTTACTTGATTTTGCGAAATCTCATGGACTGGAAGCGGAGAAAGACCATGCCAATAATGTCCTGATAAGGAAACCGGCTACTCCCGGAAGAGAAAATACCGCTCCTGTTATTCTACAGTCGCATGTGGATATGGTTTGTGAAAAAAATAACGATGTAAAGCATGATTTTGAAAATGACCCCATTGTAACTTATATAGATAACGGATGGGTGAAGGCCCGGGGAACTACGCTGGGCGCCGATGATGGAATCGGGGTGGCCGCTTCTTTGGCTATTCTGGCTTCCGGAGACATTGAACACGGACCGTTGGAATGTTTGTTTACTACCGATGAAGAAACCGGCCTGACCGGTGCTTTTGCGCTTCGGAAAGGATTTCTGACCGGCGATATCCTGATTAATCTGGATACGGAGGAAGAAGGCGAGTTTTATATCGGTTGCGCGGGAGGAAAAAACACCTTGGCGACTTTTACGTATCAGCCGGAAGAGGCGCCTACAGGTTATTTCTGGTTTAAAGCCGTGGTGAAAGGCTTGAATGGCGGACATTCCGGAAGTGAGATAGACAAAGGTCTCGGAAATGCCAATAAAATTCTGGCCCGTTATTTATGGACACTGAACAGGGAATGTCCCGTTGTATTGGCTCAGATTGATGGGGGAAACCTGAGTAATGCTATTGCCCGTGAAGCTTGGGCTGTTGCAGGAATCCCGCTGTCGTACAAAGAAAAAGCCAGTATGTTCGTGAATATTTTACAATCGGAAGTGGAAGCCGAACTCAAAGCTGTTGATCCGGATGTGAAAATCAGTATTGAAAGTACGGATATTCCGGAAAGTTGTATTGATAAGAAAACGACCGGTAACCTGCTCAATGCCCTGTATGCCTGTCCGCATGGAGTGATGGGAATGAGCTTCGAAATTCCCGGACTTGTGGAAACGTCTACCAATATGGCTTCTGTGAAAATGAAGGAAGGAAATACAATTGTTGTTACCACAAGCCAACGAAGTTCGACCAATTCACTGAAAATGGATGTGGCAAATAAGGTGACGGCCGTTTTTACGCTTGCAGGTGCTGAAATCAGGGCTACAGACGGTTATCCGGGGTGGAAACCCAATTCCGGTTCAGCTGTTTTGAAAATATCGGAAGATGTTTACTTGAAATTGTTTGGTAACAAACCGGAGATCAAAGCGATACATGCAGGATTGGAATGCGGATTATTCCTTGAAAAATATCCGAATCTGGATATGATTTCCTGTGGACCGACCATCCTGGGAGCACATTCCCCGGAAGAAAGGATAGATATTGCGACTGTGGAAAAATGGTGGAAGTTTCTGGTGGAACTATTAAAAAATATTCCGGTAAAATAAAACCCTGTTATTTGCGTTTAGTACTTGATAAGTTTTATTGTTGTCTTATGCGCAGATTACGACTGATGCTTCTTTTTCCGTACACGCTTCTGGTAGTTGCCATAGCCGCTTGTACGGATAATTATGATAATTATTCGGATAACCCGGGTGATGTGTTGGCTTTTTCGACCGATACCGTGGCTTTCGATACTATCCTGTCTACGGTTACGACGCCGATAGCGGCTTTTATGGTTTATAATAATAACAGTAAATCGCTGCTGATTTCTTCCGTTAGCCTGGCTCAGGGAGATGCCGGCCATTTTCGTGTTGTTGTCGATGGAATGGCCGGAACCCGTTTTGAGAATATTGAAATCGGAGCTAAAGACAGTATTTTTGTATTTGTTAATGTTAAGTTGAATGAAAACGGAGGTGCGGAACCGGTTCTATACGAAGACTACGTGGTGTTCCGGACGAATGGAGTAGAACAAAAAATTCTGTTGCAGGCTTATGGACAGGATGTTTATATTTGCAAGGGGAAAATATTCGAAACTTCGGAAACACTTCCCAATGATAAGCCTTATCTGATATACGACAGCCTGGTCGTCAAAGAAGGGGTTACTCTTTCAATCCGGCAGGGAACCGTGTTTTTTATGCATCAGAACTCCGAAATACAGGTTCACGGTACATTGGTTGCCGAGGGTACCCGTGAGGCCGGAATTGTATTCCGGGGAGACCGTATGGATAACGATTATATGGTCAACATCCCCTACGACCGGATTCCCGGACAGTGGGGCGGGTTCAGGTTTTATGAAACAAGTTTTAATAATGAATTGGATTATGTGTATATCCGGAATGGATTGTACGGGTTGAGTTTTGATGTTTCTACAACGGAACAATCCAAACTGAAAATAACGAATTCCGTCGTGACCAATGTGAAGGGAACTTTAATTTCCGCGACAAATTGTCTGATAGAGGCGACAAATTGTGAGTTCTCCAATTCCCGGGACGATTTGTTGTATCTGGCGGGAGGCAAATATAGTTTCACTCAATGTACAATGGCAAACTATTACCCCTCGATAGTACAATGGGGATGGGGTACATCATCCAATCAGACCGTTGAATTGACCAATCGGATGCCGGTCCTTGACAATACCGGTAACCAAGTAACCTATGTGCCGGCTCCGCTTGAAAAGGCCGATTTTATAAATTGTATCATTTACGGTAGTAATTCCAGGGGAGGGATCCGTTTGGCTAAGGATACGGTGAATGATCCCGGTACCACTTATAATTACGAATTCCTGAATTGTCTGGTTTTATATGACGATAAGAAAAGTAAGGATCGGTTTACCGATTGTGTTTTTAATAAAGATCCCCGGTTCCTGAATACCAAATTAACAGATGATAAGTCGAAGTCAATACCTTATGATTTTCGTATAGATTCCATTTCTCCGGCAAGAAATACGGCTCATGTGGAAACTGCCCGTAAATTCCCGTATGATATAAATGGTGTTGACCGGTTTGCAGATGAAGGACCTGATATCGGGGGGTATGAATACAATAAAGATTAAAAAATTGAGAATGAAGAATGAAAACCTTGACTGTTATTTTGATTTTTTTGTTATTTCCTGTTTGTTTATTTTCCAAACTAATTTTTCGTGTTATGTAGTACAATGTTGAGAATCTTTTTGACATTGAAGACGATACCGCTAAGGAAGATAATGAATATCTCCCGAAGGGGCGTCGCCATTGGACCTATGGTCGTTACATGAATAAATTGAACAATCTGGCCCGGGTTATTGCTGCCGCAGGAGAATGGGGGATTCCTGCCATTGTCGGTCTCTGCGAGGTGGAGAATGAAAGGGTAATGGATGACTTTACTAAAAAATCACCATTAAAAAATCAGCACTACCGTTATGTTATGACAAATTCGGCCGATATCCGCGGAATAGATGTTGCCCTGATGTATCAGAGAGACCAATTTAAATATTTATATCATCAATCATATAGGATCCGGTTTCCTGATAATCCGGGACGTAAGACCCGTGATGTCCTGCATGTTACGGGAAGCGTACAGACAGGCGATACTCTGGATGTTTTTCTGTGTCATTTCCCGTCTCGAAGAGGAGGAGAAATCCAGTCGGAACCGGATCGTATGAGAGCTGCTTCAGTCGTCCGGCTTAAAGTGGATAGCCTGTTTCTGATCCGGCAGAGTGTGAATATTATTATTATGGGAGACTTTAATGATGAACCGGACAATAAGAGCATTTATGAAGGTTTAAAAGCAAGATCCTATTCCGAGTCGATGAAACAGACGGATTTATGTAATCTGTTCCATCATTATGCGAAAAAACAGAATACGGGGACATATAAATTCGGTAGAGAATGGAATCTGCTTGATCAGATTATTATTTCTACCGGATTGTTAAATAGAGGACGTCGTTTTCATGTACTTCCCGAGACTGCTGTCATTTTCCGTCCGTCGTTTGTAGTTACCGAAGACAAGACAAATGGAGGAAAGCGCCCTCTGAAAACTTATCACGGGGTTAAACATGAAGGAGGGTTTAGTGACCACTTCCCGATAATGGTAGATTTTAATGTTTACGTTCCAGATAAATAACATATAAAAAAAGTTTCATTTTTTTTGGTGATTAATTTGTAACTTAATAACTTTGTGGGATCACTCTGGTTAAAATTTCGATTATGATTAAGAATTTATCTCCCGATCCACGTTTCCCTGAAGAATTGAGTATTTTATCTTTTGAAGATACACAGCAGATACAGTTTGAATTTTATTGTAGAGCTAGCTACTATCAGATTATCTGGATAAGAGAAGGTTCTGCTGTTTTTGAAATTGATATGAAGAAGATTCATCTTACAACAGACCGGTTTGTTTGTATAGGGAAAGATTTGGTTTATAAGTTTGATTCGGAAAATCAATATTCCGGTTATATTGTTAGTTTTGCAGAACATTATTTCAATAGAAGTGAACGTGACAGGTTATTCCTCCAGGATGCCTGTATTTTCAAGGGCCAGTCTCAGCCGATGTCCGCTTCGGAAATGATAATGAGTAGTGATTTGTTGGGCGTCGAACACTTGTTGAATACATACTTTAATAATAGTACAGATCCATTAAGCGATGATATCGTTCATACGATACTCAAACTTTTTCTGTTCCGGGCTGAAGCTACTTTGCTTAAAACATTGGATCCTGTTCCGGTTTCGGATTCTAATAAAATTCTTGTGAATAATTTCAGGCAATTGGTAAACGAACATTTTATTGAACATAAAGATATTACATTCTATGCGGAACAGTTGGGAGTATCTCCCAGACAACTTTTGTATGCTACTAAACAGACATTGGGTAAGAATGCCAAAGAAATTATTATAGAAAAAGTAATTATTGAAGGGAAACGGTTTTTAACCTATTCGGGACTATCTGTTAAGCAGGTTGCCTATTGTTTGGGTTTCCATGAGCCTAATAATTTCTCGATTTTTTTTAGTAAATATACCGGGGTCACCCCGCTTATATATAAAAAGAATGTTGTTGATTCTTTGAACAAATCCAAGAAATACATGTTTAGCGGGCATTGATGTTTTTTGGAACTTTAACGAAGTATTCTTATTGTAAATTTAGAAAAAAATTAATGAATATCCGTACATGTACCTAATCAGCAGAAATTTCTGTACTCAATAGCGGAAGTCAACCTCTTCGATGCTCACAAATACCCGCTTCGTTTACGAAGCGCCGTTTCGTAACCGGTAAGCGTCTGCTTACCGGTTAGACAGTACCCGCCTCGATCTCCTATGGCTGCCGTAGGCAGCTAACTCCCTGCGTCAGAGTAGAGCTTGTATAGCCATCCAAACCCAGTTATACAACCTATCGAAAACTTTCAGAGGGTGATTAATCCTAATCATAGACGGTTTCATTTGCAACTCGTAGTGCCGGTAGATAAAACCGGAGAACAGGGCGATTAAATAACAAACGATGTGTTAGACTTAAAAACAGAAATACCATGAACGAAGCGGTAAGCAGATACAACATAGAGGTAGAGCATAGCGATTGTATGTTATTATACAATGCCTTGACTGATAAGTTATTTCCTGTTAGTTTTAAGGATTATGCCGTAGTAGAAACACTATTGGAGCATTTGCCGGAATTTGAAAAATTATGAAATGCGCCTGAAGAAAACTTCATTACCTTGTCTGTATAAAAACGTGGAATACAGTCTTTCGGATTATATCATAGAAACGGCTAAAAAAAGAAACCTGATTCAATAAAATGGGAAAAACTATATTTTTCGGCGGAAGATATCCTATACCAGTTATCTAATCTCAAGCAACTGACCTTTGAAGTGACCGATGTCTGTAATCTAAATTGTAAATACTGCGCTTACGGGGAATTTTACAATGATTACGATGAACGGGAAAACCGCATGATGAGTGTCCCTGCCGCCTTTAAGTTCATCGATTACCTGGTCGCCCTGTGGAATTCGGAACAGAATGTCTCGGCCAACAGGAATGTCTATATCGGTTTTTATGGCGGGGAGCCTTTATTGAACATGCCGTTCATCGAATCTGTCGTGGATTATATCGAGAGTCTTCCATGTCCGTACAGGAGCTTTACTATTCTTATGAGATTTCCAAATTAAAATCCCTCAAAATGAAATATAGTGTCTAAAATTAACAGTTTCTCGTTTTGCATATAGATTCGAGTCACGTTTACGCAATATTTGTAATTTCAATATAATTGTACCTAAACATTTTATCTATATTGCTTAAATAGACGATAAATTCAAAAAAACATTTTTCATAAATTAAGTTAGCTTTGTCCATTGTGTACCGAGCTTTTTTCGGTCTTTGGTAGGTTCTGTACCCGTATAAGCAATAACTTTACTTATTGCTTTTTCGCTTATTATTTGGGCTGCATTGGCCAAATCTACACTGAAAAATTCTGTTTCAGCAAATTCCGTATTGTTCTCTGTTTTCCTTCCAAACTTTCCTGCATTTTTACCAACATCACTTCGAGATCCTTCAGATGAACTAAGTATAGTTCCCACCATTTTATTTAATTGATTTTCCATTAACTTAAATTCTACTAGAACTGCATTTTTTCCAGCACTTTTATCTAATCTAAAATAATGTAAAGCTTGCCCTAATGATCCTCCATGTCCTTTTAATTGAGCATTCTCCCAATGCTCTAAGGGCATACATCTATATATTCGCATATCCTTATTACCTACTATTCCCCCTTTTTTACCTATATGTCCTGGATTGCGTTTTTCTTGATCTATCTTAAATTCACTAAATTGATGTGGAGTTCCAACTAAATCATCATCTCCTCCAAAGATTAGATTTACATCTTGACATACTTGATGATAAAAAGAAGTTATATCTGTTAGAACTAGTGTCATCTTTTCTTGTTGATATAAGTCATATAGTTTATTTGCTAACATATTTCCTCCATCGGTGAAATTATTATTCTCTGTATTGATAAAGAACTTTTTATCTTTTCCTTGATAAATACCAACCATAAGTGTAGGGAATTTTATTTCATCACTTCTAAAGCCATATTTTAAGGCCTCACCTACAAGTTCTTTAGTCATTTTTGTTCCACTTATCTTAACAATACATTGAGCAATCTTTTCTGTCGATTTGTGAATAGAATTGGGCCATTTCTGAAAACTAATTGTTTTATTTCCTAATACTTTTACTCCCATCACATCTGCTTCCTTTTCCAACCCCTCATTATCATTGATATTTACTCTTTGCAACCGCATTGTAGGTTGTACTCTCCCCTGTTTTTGTTGTACTACATGCCACGCTTCGTGCGGGAGATGTTGTTCTTGCCCGGGAGCTACATGTATATCCGTTCCCTGCGTGTAAGCTAGGGCTTGCAGTTGTGCGGGTTTTGCTGAGTTGTAATGTACCTGCACATCATCCATACTGTAACCTGAAAGGTTCTCTATACCTGTTTTTAAATTATCTGGCAATCCTGTGTTATTTGGCTTTTCCTCTCGTTGTATAGACGCTTGTTCGACAGCAGATGCAGACTCGAACTTCGGTTGCAAAAGTTCATCATCCAACCCTTCTTTTTGTGTGGTATCGAATTTGGGTTGTATCAGCTCATCTTCGTCAAATTCTTCTTGCTGTGCCAAATTTAACTTAGGTTGCAAGAGTTCGTCATCGTCGATTTCCTGCCGTTGTACAGGCTTTCCAAGTGTCCTTTCTCGATAAGCTTGTAATATTTCACTTATAGGAGCTTGTTTGGAAGCTCTCGGATTACTATCCAAAGTGCGAGATTTGTTTTCGGGCTTTTGGGTATATTCTCTCATGGCACTGCTATTTTTGTTTCATACAAACAAAAATAATAATTAATAGCGAAATTTTGTTTCGTGGCACATCAAAAATGACTGACTGTATGGAACTTATTATACTTTTCAGCTTGAGAGCTAATTCCTATAGCTGAAATCATAGCAGTTATTATCCCTGATTGCTGCAAAGATACGAGCGATTAGCTTTGCTCTTATTGCATTCAGAACAGTCATTTTATTTTTACCTTCAGCAACTTTTCTGTTATAATAGATTCTCTTGCTCCTCTGTAACCCTGAACTATATTTTATTTGTGTCGGATCTTCCATCCAAAGTTTATAGCTTTTCGATTGGCAAGCAACAGTTAGAGGGTAAATATACATTCCTGTATATTTTGCACAGATAATAACACCGTTTGGATCGACACAATATTTTGAACATATCTCCGACAAGTATCTTTCAATACTCTTTTGATGATTAACAATAACGTCCTGTTTTATAATACTTCCGTTATTAAGCAGACAACAGTCCAGATTCCTTTTACTAACATCAATCCTAATAAAATATAATTTTCCATAGATTTTACTAAATATAAAAGTAAATTCACCATAATTTATTTGCCTATATTCAAAGTTTGCATTATCTTTGCAACCCGAATTTGAATAAAAGTAAAAAAATATAAATAACACGGATTTAATTTATTAAAAGAAAATTATGATCATTGTTCCATTGAAAGAAGGCGAAAATATTGAGAGAGCCTTGAAAAAATTTAAAAGGAAATTTGAAAAAACAGGTATTGTTAAGGAATTAAGAAGAAGACAAGCCTTCTCAAAACCTTCTGTAGAGAAAAGAAAACAGAAGATTCATGCTGTTTATGTACAAAAACTTCATCAGGCAGAAGAATAAGTCAAATTTTTATTATATTTGTTGCATTAAACGTAACATTTTATGTTGATTGAATCGTTTTTGCAATACCTCCGTTATGAGAAGGGTTTTTCTTCTCATACGGTTTCTTCATACGATAACGATTTGAATCAATACCGGGAATTTGTTATTCGGGAAAAAAATGTGTTTGACCCGAAAGAAACCGATTCCACACAGGTTCGCCGGTGGATTGTTTTTTTGATGGGAAAAGGGTATTCTCCGCTGTCGGTGAATCGGAAACTCAGCGCTGTAAAATCTTTTTACAGGTATTTGTTCCGTTTGAAGCAAATAGAGCGAGATCCGGTCAGAAAAGTAAATGGGCCAAAGTCAAACAAAGTCCTTCCCTCTTTTGTTAAAGAGAAAGATATGGAGATGATTCTTGACGAACCGGATTTCAGTGAGGATTTTGAGTCTGTGAGGGATCGTGTGATTGTAGAATTCTTTTATACAACGGGGATGCGTTGTGCCGAGTTGGTTGGGTTGAATGATGGTGATGTTGATTTGGAATCCTGTCTTTTAAAAGTGACGGGAAAGAGGAATAAACAACGATTAATTCCTTTTTCCGGGAGGTTGAAGGAAGTTGCAACTGTTTATTTGATTGCAAGACGTGAAATTGACGGGATTGAAGAAACAGCTTTTTTTGTCCGGAAAGATGGGCGTCGGCTGACAAACAGACTGGTATATGGAATTGTGAATCGACGATTATCGGAAATCTCCGGTTTGTCGAAGAAAAGTCCTCATGTGTTGAGACATACATTTGCAACCAGTATGTTGAACAATGGAGCCGATTTGAATGCTGTCAAAGAATTGTTGGGTCATGCAAGTTTGTCCTCGACGGAAGTTTATACTCATACAACTTTTGAAGAGCTAAAGAAAGTGTATCACCAGGCTCATCCGAGAGCCTGATAAATTTAAAGGAGGTAACTTATGGAAATTAGAATTCAGCCTATTCATTTTGAGGCAAGTCAACAGTTAGAATCATTTATTCAAAAGAAAGTCGGTAAGTTGGAAAAGTATCACGATGGAATTATCGCTGCGGAAGTGATGTTGAAGGTCGTTAAGCCGGAAACAGCTATGAACAAGGAGGCATCTGTAAAACTGGAAGTTCCGGGTCCGGATCTTTTTGCCGCGAAGACCAGTGATACTTTCGAGGAATCGATTGACGGAATCGTTGAGGCATTGGAAAAACAATTGATGAAATTGAAAGAAAAGCAAAGAAGTAAATAAAAAAAGCTGTAGATATTTTGCAGATACAAAAAATATACCTAAATTTGCAGCCGTTTCGGCCCTTTTTGAAGGGAGACGAAACGGCTATTTGATTGTTTAATGCCTCTTTAGCTCAGCTGGCCAGAGCACGTGATTTGTAATCTCGGGGTCGTTGGTTCGAATCCGACAAGAGGCTCGGTTTTTAGGGCAGTTACCAGAGTGGCCAAATGGGGCTGACTGTAACTCAGCTGACGTACGTCTTCGGTGGTTCGAATCCATCACTGCCCACGAAATGATGTGCAAATTTGTGGATGTGCAAATGTGTTAATTTGATTGGTATCGTGCTTTCATTAGCACAGGAGTACATTGTTTATTAGCACGTTTTTAAAGTTGCGGAAGTAGCTCAGTCGATAGAGCATTAGCCTTCCAAGCTGAGGGTCGCGGGTTTGAGTCCCGTCTTCCGCTCTTTTTGCCTATGTAGCTCAGGGGTAGAGCAC
>JAITTA010000186.1 GCA_031287395.1 Dysgonamonadaceae bacterium
TCATTTTTGAACTAGCCACCGACTTTATAAACCAAACCTCGGAGCACATTTTTCTAACCGGAAAAGCAGGAACCGGAAAAACGACTTTTTTAAAATACATCCGGAAAAACACCCATAAAATTACAGTCGTTGCAGCTCCTACAGGAGTTGCAGCAATCAATGCAGGAGGAACTACCCTTCATTCCCTGTTTCAATTACCTTTTGAACCGTTTATTCCGGGAATATCGTCGGCTTCATCGAGAAAAAACCGGTTTTCTTTCTCCAAACAGAAATTAGACCTGATACGTCAAATCGAACTCCTGATCATCGATGAAATCAGTATGCTTCGCGCCGACACATTGGATGCAATCGATGCCTCCCTGCGACGTATCCGCCACAATCCCAGGCCGTTCGGAGGTGTACAGATGTTGTACATAGGAGATTTGTTTCAATTGCCCCCCGTTGCAAAAGACGACGAGTGGAGACTACTCAAAGATTATTATCCAAGCACTTTCTTCTTTCATTCCCATGCAGTACAGCAAACCCAACCGATTTATATCGAACTGAAAAAAGTTTACCGCCAGGGAGATCCTGTATTCGTAGAATTACTGAACAGAGTGCGTAACAATGCGATAACACGGGAAGATTTACAAACATTAAACGCCCGTTATATCCCTAATTTTTCCCCGGCTAACGAGGAAAAATACATCCTATTGACAACTCATAATTACAAAGCCGACCAAATCAATAACCGCAGACTGGCAGAATTGCCGGCAAAGAAACAAACACTGACAGGTGAAATAAACGGAGATTTCCCGGATTATGCACTTCCGACCGACGTTCAGTTGCATTTAAAAGAAGGGGCACAAATCATGTTTATCAAAAACGATATGGAAGACCCCAGACGGTATTACAACGGAAAAATTGCCACCGTCAGCCGGATCGTTGATAACAAACTGTATGTATTCATTCCTGAATTGAATTCCGAAATTTCGGTAATAAAAGAAATCTGGAAGAATGTACGTTACTCTTTAAATAAAGAATCCGGTGAAATTGAAGAAGAAGAATTAGGTACATTCATCCAATATCCAATACGACTGGCATGGGCAATTACCATTCATAAAAGCCAGGGATTGACTTTTGAAAAAGCAATTATCGACATAGGCGCTTCTTTCGCTGCAGGGCAGACTTATGTAGCTTTAAGCCGTTGCACCTCCCTTGAAGGAATTGTAATGCATTCCCCAATCCGGTCCAATTGCGTTATGACCAACGAATATGCAGTCAATTTCAGTAAAGGAGAAAAAACACAAGAGGAACTAAATACAATATTCAGGCAGGGAAAACGGAAATTCTGGGCCGAACGGCTTCTTCAGTATTACGACTGGAAACAGATGTATACCATCTTGCGTGAAATGGAAAAATTATTGGAAGAGAAAGAATCGGAAGAATACGTGTACGCACACAATTTATTGAAAAATTTCAAGAAAGAAGTGTATGGCCTGGAAAATACCGCTTTGAAATTCCAAAATCAATTGGCTTCGCTCATTCAAAAGGATGACCTGGAAGACCTGGAACTTATCCGGGAACGATGTGTAAAGGGAATTTTGTATTTTAGCGGAAACGTCATAGAAAAACTATTGAAACCGCTTCAGGAGTACATTGTAGGTTTCAAATCCGTAAAAAAAGCAAAAACGTTTTATAAAAATCTGATAGGAATAGAAGACGATATCTTCCTGTTCATTGAAAATATGAAACGCGTCAGATACAACAACATTCCCTTTGCAGAAGATCTCCAATTGGAAATACCAAAAAGAAAAGATATTTTCACAAAACCATCCAAAGTAGGAGAAAAAACGAACAAAGAGAAAAAAGAAAAGCCGGTCAAAGAGAAAAAAGAAAAACCGGAAAAGGGATCATCTTTCCGAATCAGCCTCGAGATGTTCAATAACGGCCAATCCATCGAAGAAATCTCTAAAGAAAGAAATCTTGCCGTCTCAACAATTGAAGGGCATCTGGCAACATTCATTAAAACCGGAGAACTATCTGTCGGGCATTTTCTATCTCCCGAAGACCTGGAAGTCTTGATTCCCAGATTGGAAAATTACAGTGAATCGGAAATTCCACCCTATAAAATGTTACACGGAGATTTAAGTTATCAATATTCTTACGGACAGTTGAAAATGGCGTTCAGCCACGTTTTATATTCGAAAAATTCACCGGGGACGACTGTTTCGTTCCCAGAAAACACCATCTGAAAATCCCTGGATACCAGGATTTATATCTGCATTGTCCAGTCGCTTTTCCGCCCAACAACAATATTCGGGGTTAATTTCAACACCGCAATAATTGCGTCCTAACTTTTTTGCAACGACAGATGTTGTCCCGGAACCTAAAAACGGGTCAAAAACCGTCCCTCCCGGAGGACAACTCGCGAGAATCAGTTTAGCGATCAATTTTTCAGGCTTCTGAGTGGGATGATCCGTATTTTCCGGCATAGACCAATATGGAACTGTGATATCGTCCCAAAAATTGGAAGGATAAGTCACACGGAAATTTCCGTCGGCGGTTTGCTCCCAATCCTTGGGTATTCCTCCGGAGGTGTAAGGAGCGACCACCTTTCGTTTTATTTTAACCGATTCCACATCAAAATAATAATTATCCGGATTTTTTACGCCAAACCAGATATCTTCCATACTGTTTTTCCAATTACTCTTGGCCCCTCTTCCTTTTTCACGTTGCCAGGTAATCCTGTTTAATACTATTAAGTATTTATTAATAATTGTCTGTAAAGCGGATGTACATTTCCAATCTCCACAAAGATAGATAGAACCGTTCGGCTTAAGAAAAGAAACCATGCGGGGAAACCACGAATGTAAATATTCGAGGTAAAGGTCGTCTTTCATCCGGGAAAATTTCATCCCTGAAAAATTTTTACTCAAATTATAAGGAGGGTCAATAATAATCAGATCTGCAAAATTTTCAGGTAAAAAATCCATCACCGTTAACAAGTCTCCATGTATTGTCTTGTTTTTGATTTGACTCCATGTAACAGGAGATGAAACGTCCAATACCCTGGATTGATACAAGGAAAATTCTTCCCCGGTAAGTTCCAATGTCCGGTTTTGAGATGCCCGTTGTTTTTTCGTCGTGTTCATTATTTTTTATTCTTTTCTATATCTGTGGTTTGAACATTTTCCGATGAATGAACCCCGAAAGTTCACCAACCCACAAGACCAAAGAAGTTCCACCGATAATGATTCCCCAATCTTTCACTGAAACAGGAACAGTACGGAAAGCATCTCCTCCAAACTGAACAATCAGAAATTGCCCCACCAGAATAAGCAAGGCGACCAGTAAAAAACCCTTATTCCCTTTCATGTCAGTGAACGCCGGTTTACCGGTTCCAAATACCTTGGCATTAAACATATTCCAAAACTGAAGCAACACAAAAATAGTGAAAAAACAGGATTGTTTATAAATATCAATACCCGTCGAATTAAAATAATGAAGTATCAAGGATAGCAAAATAACAAAGAAAATTCCGGTGAAAACGATATTTTTACCCATTTTACGATTGATAATGAAATCGGTATTTTTACGGGGTTTTTCATTCATCACCTTCGGGTCGGGAGGAAGAGAAGCCAAGGCTCCTGCCGCAAATGTATCCATAATCAGGTTTACCCAAAGCATCTGCGTCACAGTCAAAGGAAGTTCCTGCCCGAACAAAGAGCCGAAAAACACGACAATCAGCGCTGTAAAATTAATTGTCAACTGGAACAACAGGAAACGCTGAATATTTTTATAAAGGGAACGCCCCCACATGACCGCGG